>JBDSWH010000084.1:0-5078 GCA_039926785.1 Gammaproteobacteria bacterium | reverse complement strand
GTCACGCGAATATCCTTGATCAGCTCGCGAACCTTGTCTAGTTTTTGCTGCCTGGACTGACTATTCATCGGAGATCTCCGGTGGGGATCGCGTTCTTGTAGTCCTCCGGGCATCCACCTCCTAGGCGCCGGAACCTTCAGCGCCTGTAGGACAAGCCCTCTTAAGCCTTCTTGCGGGCGCAGACGCCGCGATCGGTACCCGATGGCCCGGCATTACAGCCGGACCAGAGAGTGACGACGTTGTCGCGAGCAATCGCACGTCCGTACTCACCCTGGTAGCGCCGCGGCCGACAGCGCGCCCGCGGCCAACGCACACGTGGCCAGTGTCGCGACGATCGTGGGACCCGTCGACAGGTCAAACAGCGCCGACATAATCAATCCCGTGGCGAGTCCCACCGCCCCCGTTCCATAGGCTGTCCACAGCTGCGTGGTGCCCCGGACTCCTCGGACGGCAAGAGCCGGCATGATCAGGCTTGCGAACACGAGATAGACGCCAACCAGCTGCACTGATGCCGTTACGGCAAAGGCGAAGATGACGTAGAACCCGGCGCGCCCGAAGCGTTGCCGGAATCCAAACCACGCTGCCAGCAACGCGGCATACAGGACGGCGACGAGCCCGATCTGGGGCCAGAGTACCCACAGGATCTGCCCGGCCAGCAGGTCCTTGATGTGTTCCCCACCGTGGGGATTCTGGCCAACGAGTAGCAGCGCGACGGAAGCCGACAAGACGAAGAGGCACCCGATCAGGGCCTCCTGGATGTCAGGAAATCTTCGCTCCGTCCACGTCAGCAACAGCGCCCCACCGAGGGCCGCGCCGAGGGAGCAGGCTTGCACCGCATAGGGCTGCCCACCCTCCCCCGCATCCGTCCAGTAAAGCATGCCGGCCAGCGCGCCAAGCCCGGCCATCTGCGCAATGGCGAGATCAATGAAGATGATCCCACGTCTCAGTACTTCGACGCCCAGAGGCACATGCGTCACCAGCACCAGCAAACCTGCAACAAAGGCGGGCCCGAGGATTGAAAACTCCAGCGCTGTCGTGTTCATTCGACCCCCTGGAGCAACTGGGTGATGGTCGTGTCGTACAGACTCAGGAGATCCTCGGCGTTTTTATTGCCGCCAACGGAATAGGGAAGCGTGATTACCGGCAGCCCTGTCTTTCCGGCCAGCCACTGAGCTGCCTTGGGGTCCTCGTAGGCCGCGACGACAATAGCCTTTGCCGGTGTGCTCTCAAGCTTGGTCAATACGCCGGCCAAATGACTGCTGGTCGGCGGCACGCCGGGCTTGGGTTCCAGTGCGGCAACAACCCGAAGCCCGAGCCAGCTGGTCAGGTAGACCCAGACATTGTGCTGAATAACGATCGGCGCACCCCGGAGCGGGGCCGCCTGCTGTTGCCATGCCTCGATGCGCGCCGAGAGCTGTTCGTTGAAGCTGGCAAAGCTTGCCTCATACCGGGCAGCGTTTGCCTGATCGAGAAGCTTGAGGCGATCGGTCAGCACCCGTGCAACAAGGCGCAGGTTGCGCGGGTCGGTGATGATGTGTGGATTGCCTTCCGCATGCAGGTCTCCCTGGGAACGGTCGAGAACCTTTGGCACATCCAGCGCCTTCACGTAACTCGCCGCCATCAGGTTCCCCGGCTGGCCTTCCTGAATACCGCCATTACCAGCCTGGCGAAGCAGGAGTGGCAACCAGCCCGCCTCCAGCCCTGCACCTGAGCAGATCAGGAGCTGCGCTTTGCGGATTCCTGAAATCAGCGAGGGCCGCGCCTGGATCTGGTGGACATCCTGAAGCGCCGTCGTGGCCACGGTGACGTTGGCCTGGTCCCCGGCAATGGTAGTGACAAGAGCGCCCCATTCCGGCTCGCACGCAAAGACGCTCACCCCGGCATTCGCGCTAGATAAAGCCATGAGGGTCGCCACAAGTAGCGCAATATTTCGCATGTTCATGTGAATCACCTTTCGGAATCGGATCAATACTTGTGCGCGCCGTGGGCGCCCATGCTGATGGTGTAGAGCAGCACGCCCACGCTGTCCGTTTCCGGACCGGAGTCGTCGCGGGTGTACTGCAATCGCAGGCTGCTGAATTCGCTGTTGGCAAATTCCAGCAGCAAGCTCTGGGTAAGGGGCTCGTGGCCCTCACTGTCGAGCGCGGTACCAATGAACGCCGCAGGCACGTTCGGCGCAGTCATCCGCGCGATGCGATATCCCACCTTCCATTGCGGGAGAAACCTGTAGACCGCCTGTACGTACCAGCCCCCGGATTTCTCTTTGTAATTCAGATCGTTGTAGGTGCCGTCCGTGCGGTTCCAGAGGTACTCGCCCTGCAGCCCGAGGAAGCGGCTAGCGATGTTGCCGTTCGGTGACCAAATGTATTTCGCATCGGCCACGTAGACGTCACTGACCCCGTTGAACGTGAGGTCCCCCGTCACCCGGTCGACGGCGTTAGCGTGCAAGTAGGACAATCCAGCGAGCCAGGACTGGGAGGCGCCGATATCGCCGCCCATGCGGGCAAACATCGTTTGCGAACCGTTGCCGCTATTGTCCGAACCCGCGGCGGGGAACCCCGTTCCCCGAAAAGCACCGCCACCGATCTCGGCGTAGAGATCCGTCGGCAAGACCAGCGACAATTGGAGACCGTCGTCCGCGTAGTTGGCGCCGCCGAAGTACGCGAGATACGGCAGCGGACGATCAACGAAACTGTCGGCGTGAGCATGGATTTCGTTGAGGTACCCGACCACCGGGAACATCCGGCCCGCCTTGATCTTGGCGCCGTATGGCAAGGCCAGCGTCTCGATGAACGCCTCTTCCAGGCTAATTTCCGTTGCGCCCTCACCATCATCCGCGAGCGCGGCCGTCAGGGATCCATAGAATGTCTGGTCGATGTTGGCCGACAGATTGATCTCGCTTTCGCCCAGCGAGAAGCCCTCGTTCGGCAGCCCCGCTTCGTCTCCGAGCACGAAGCCCGAAATCACCGCGTCATCTGGATTCCGGGAGTAGGCATTGTAGGAACCCTGGAGTACGGCACTGATCGCCGGATTAAAGGCATTGACCGAACTGCCGCTGCCGGCCGCCGCTGCGGCGACAACGTCACTTACCGGTGCGACCTGAGCGGATTCCTCCGGTCTCGCCGCGTTCTCCACGGCGGCCAGGCGGGTCTCAAGCTGCTGCACGAGTTCCTTGGTGTGCTCCAGCTCGGCGCGCAGCGCCGTAACGTCGTCGCTTGCGGCAAAGGCGGGCGCCAGCACGAACAGCAGCGGCACGGCCGCTGCGACCATTCGCATATGCATAATTGGCCTCCATCAAGTCGGGTGTGCGCAATAGGGCACAGCCCACTGCCCGCAGCACTGGCCTATCAGGTCAGTCGCTGCGGGATTGTCAGACCGACAGATTCAGAAGGAGGCGGGTGGCGCGCGCGCGCGATAGACGGCGGGATAGGTGCTGAAGACCTGAGTTTCGGTGAATCCGACCAACTCGCTGGCGGTGGATTGAACCGCGGCCTGCGGAAGGGCGCTGGGTAGCAACGCGCTGCCCAATTGCCCGGCGTGAAGGCAGATATTGCAGCCGGCCGTATCGCCTTGGGTGCCATGACCGACCAAATGGGCCGCTGCCGCAATTTGGGCAACCAGGAGCAGCAGGACCGCGAGACCGACCCTCAGCCGGCTTCGTTCAAACTGCCAGTCAATTGTAGTCATGATTTGAGTATAGGCATCCAGTGTGTGATGTCCAAGCCGGAAAACCGCGGCAAAAGACCACATAGGCGGAGTTTCCCAGCCGGCCTTCGCCGAGCCCCTTTTTGCTATGCTCTGGCGGCCATCCTTCCGGCAACCTAAATTCAAGGGGACTACCAGTCATGAGAATCCAGCCCGTGGCCCGATGGACCGCCGCCAGCATCGCCGCGCTCTTCGGCATTCTGGCCGGCTGCACCAGCGCGCCGGCGACCAGTGCAACGACGGCGGCCGTGCCGGCCGCCAAAGCCACCTCACCTGACCTCGGCATGGCGTCTAGTGACGCCCCGCCGCCGGAATGGGCAGGCAAGGAACTGCCGGTCCGCATGATTCCCAACATTCCGAGTTCGGCGGAGGCCTATTACGCCCCTGACAACATCCACGTCATCGCCCAGACCAAAGATCCGATGGCGGCCCAGCCGGAGAAGGGCAAGATTGGAGGTTCGCTGACCTTTACCTACACCGACACCGGCGAGGAACTCACCCGCATCAACGCCAAGGGCCAGGACGCCTGCTCCTGGTTCGTCCTTCCGGATGGCAAGCGGCTGATCTGGACGTCGACCCGTGACCACCCGGAAATGCCGGCGGGCAACTGGTCCGAAGAGACCGATTATCCCCAGGGCGCCGAGCTGTATACCTCCGACCTGAAGGGCGGCAACATCAAGCGCCTGACCAACAACTCGTACTACGAAGCCGAGGTCACGACGTCTCTCGATGGCAAGTGGGTATTCTTCGGCCGCCAGATCGATGGCAAGCTGGACATCTGGAAGATGCGCATCGATGGCACGGGTGAGCAGCAGTTGACCTTCACCCCGGACTGGCAGGAGGGAGCGCCGTATCCGACCCCGGATGGCAAGCACCTGATCTTCCGCGCCTGGCTCCGCAGCGACAAGCAGCGGATCAACGAAGAGTTCAAAGCGACCGGTAAGCATCAGCAGACGCCAATGACCATCTTTACCATGACGACGGATGGCACGGACGTGCAGCCCCGCACCTTTACGCATGACATGAACTGGGCGCCGTTTGTCGCCCCTGACGGCCGCCACTTCTTCTATGACCGGGTCTTCCCGGGCAACAACTGGGAAATCGTGATGAACGATCTTGCCGGCGGCGAGCCGGTGCAGATCACCTACAACAAGGGCTTCGACGGCTTCGTCTCCGTGTCCTGGGACGGCAAGAAGGCGCTGTTCGGCCGCAGTCTTGGCTCAGGCTTCATGTCCAATATCCACACCTTCGTTATGGATATTTCGTCGCTCAACATCGGTCCTGAGAATTTCAGGGGCAGCATTCCGCCCAGGGCCGCGCGGCCAGCGGGTTGGGTCGAGGACCCTCACCTTGCGGAATACGGCGATCGCCTC
>JBDSWH010000083.1:0-8285 GCA_039926785.1 Gammaproteobacteria bacterium | reverse complement strand
TGTCGCCCTGCTCGCGGAAGCCGTGCGTAAGGATGAGTACACCCTGCTCGCCCTTCACGTCGGCCGGGCTGACGTACCAGGCGTACTCCGGTCCCATCATGTCCATGGACAACGTGATCTCGGCATCGCTGTAGCCCTTGTAGAGGGCGACCTTGTCCCGCAGTTCCTTCGTCATCGCCGGGTCCATCTTGTGCTTCATGCCGTAGAGGCTGCGGCCCTCGGCATCCCGGGCGGCACTCATGTCGTGGCCGGAGTGGTCCATCTGCGAATGGTCCATTCCGCTCATGTCGCCACCGGCCTTGTCGTCAGCCAGTGCGGTGAGCGCTAGAACGCACAGGCCCGTCGTGACGATGGCGGCGGTGCGGGATCGGGAACTGCTCGTCGTCGGCATGATTTTTCTCCAGCGAACGGTGGATGCACGGAATGCGTGTGCAACTGATCCTATGCGGGGTTCTGCCCGGTAATCAACTGCCGGTGGAAGAATCGCCAGATTTCCTCGGCCGCCGGGACGTCATGGCTTGTGCGCCCGAGGATTCTCGGCATGGTCTTCACGGGATGCGGGATCGTGTGACCGCCGCCATGAATGGTGATGAGGTCCACTTCGGGCTTGTCTGCGGCAGACCACACCATCCGCGTAGCGACCGTACCATCCGCCGGATCGCTGTCGGGATACCGGTGTTCGAAGGGTGGGTTCACGTAGCCCGCCAGCCGGCTGAAGTACCGGACTGAAGCCACCGACGATTGCACGGCGCCCCGGCGATTTATGGGTCCGAAGGAGCGGATATCCCCGCCCTCGTAGGGACTCACGGGATCGGTATCGCCATTCAGAACCAGGACCGGAACGGCCTTCCCGCTCGGTTTGCACGCCGAGTTCCCGTCGGCGGGCAGGCTCGCCGCAATGACGGCCACGCCCGCGACGAAATCAGGCGCCTCGAGCGCGAGGCGCAACGCCATGTGCCCGCCATTCGAGACGCCGACCGCAAACACTTCATCTGCGGCAATTTGTCGCGCCCCGAGCGCCGGATCGCCATTCAGCCGCGCGACAACCGCCCGGAGGAACCCAACGTCGTCCACGGCGCGTTGCTTTGCCGCGAAGTCGCCTTCAGCGCGACAGTCATTCCAGTATCCGTCGAATGCGTCCGGATAGACCACCACCGACCCGTCCTGGTCGGCAAGTTCCTCGAATGCCCAGGCCGTGGCGGCGCGCATGCGCGACGCGGAACTGGCAGCGCCGTGCAGGACCAGAACGACGGGTGCAGGGTCCGCCACGCGTTCCGGAATATAGACGAGGAATGCACGGCTGACTCCGCCAACATCGATGCGACGTTCTTCAACCTTGCCAGTGAGTGCCGGTTGAGCGAAAGGCGGGGTGCGGAATCCCCACGACCAGACCACGACGGCCGCCGCGAGGATCAGGAAGGCCAGAGCCGCCGCCACGCGCACCACCCACACGCGCATGGCGGTCAGTCATTTCCCCAATTCTTCAGATACTCGTCCCACTTCCCATCGACGAGCGAGAAGGAGTCCGGAGCGCCCTTGACGAGCAGGTCGCGGTTCAATGGCGCCCAGCTTGTGGGGCCACCCTCCGCTTCCAGTTGTCGCGTGGCATCGATAATCATCTTGCTCGACAGTGACCAGTGCCTGCGGCTGGGGTCCGGCATCATCATCTGGGTCTGCGGGATCATGAGACTTGCGGACGGCTGCCAGCGCGCGCCAAGCGCGTGCAGGATCTGGCTGGGCTCCAGGATATTGATGTCCTTGTCCACCACGATAACCACCTTGTTCAGACCAATGTTGGCAGCCAGGTACTGCCCCGCCGCCATGCCCTCGCCAGGGAGCTTCTTGTCGATGCTGATCACGATGACGCCGTTAGCACCGCGGGGCGAGTACAGCCCGGTGAGGTTTGGAATCAGTTTGCGGTACATGAAGAAATTTGCCGCGATCTGGGGCGACCTCGGCATGTCGCAGGTAAGACCGGTGAAGGAGTTCAGTATCCAGGGCTTCTCCCGATGGGTGATGCACTGAATGTTCATGAAGAAGTTGTTGGGCTTCATGGGACCCAGGTAGCCGTACATCTCGCCATAGGGCCCTTCGTCCATTCCCTCGTCGAGCGGCACCTCGCCCTCGATGATCATCTCTGCATGAGCCGGCACCCGGATGTCGCTAGTCTCGCACTTGACGACTTCGAGGGGCTTCCCCCGGAGACCGCCGGCAAACTCCAGCTCGTCTTCCTGATAGTTGGCCATCTTGGTACTGCTGGCGCAGAACGTGAACGGATCAGCGCCTACGGCGATGGCCACCTTGGCAATCTTGTCGCCGCGCTTGCGCATCGCGTTCAGGATTCGCCAGCCATGCTGGGTGGGCTCTGGATTGATACTGATCCGCTTGCTGTCCCGGACCTGGCAGCGGTAGGTGCCCGTGTTCTTGCCGAACTCCGGGTCGTCCATGATCACGGACGTGATGTTGACATAGCGACCCGCGTCGGCCGGGTTGTTCTTCAGCCAGGCGAACTTCTCGATGTCCACCGCGTCACCCTTCAGGATCACCTGCTTGCAGGGTGCGGCCCGGGGATCAGTGAGTTCGGTGGGTGGAATGCGCGGCCAGCCACCAGCCGGATCCAGGCGCTTCTCCATTTCCTTCATCACCGCGTGGTACATCTGCTGGTAGTCGCTGGTGATGTTGGGCACGCCAAAGAGCACCGCTTCGTCAGGCCAGCGACCATAGGGATTGGCGAGCAACGGCCCTTCCATCCACCGACCATTGATCCGGATGCGATCGACCATGAACGTCGGCGCCTGCTCGATGCCGAATTTGTCGATCAGGCGGTAGGCGAATGCGGTGACCTCGTACTTGTCCTGATCCATCGCGTCCACATGGAGGACTCGCCCTCGGGACTCCAGAGCGCGGATGTAGTCACGGATCGAATCAAACGTCGAGCCGGGCGGGGCAATCGCGGGACGGGGGACGGCGTTCATGCGAAATCCTCGGAAACCTGAAGAGCCAACCTTAAGCCCGGGACCGCCAGCCGGATAGGGGCGTCATCGCCACGCAGCGGTCGGCGCTGCCCGGCACGGGGTAGTGCCGGATAGCTGGCGGGTCCACTACACTGCCGCCCCCATGAAATGGTTGAAACGCCTCGGACTCGGAATCATTGGCCTCCTGGTTGTCGCGTGGCTCGGGCTGGTGATCTATGCGTACTGGCCCACCGGCATCAAGGAGGTGCCGGCAGTGAACCTGGCGGGCCCGGCGGACCGCTTCGTCACAGTGGATGGCGTGGATATCCGTTACCAGACCTGGGGGGAGCCGGCGGCCGGCAAGCCCACCGCCCTGCTGATCCACGGCTTCGCCAATTCGCTCCAGAGCTTCCGCCGGCTGGCGCCGCTGCTCACCGACCGCTACTACGTGGTGGCCTACGACATGCCCGGCTTCGGCCTGTCCGACAAACCCGCACCTTTCGACTACCGGAATGCCAACCAGGCAAAGGTCGGAACGGACCTGATCAATACCCTCGACCTGCACCGGGTCGTTGTCGCGGGGCACTCGCTGGGCGGGGCCATCGCGTTGCGTATCGCCCTGGAATCACCGGAGGTCGTGGGCCTGGTGGTAATGAACCCGGGCATCATCTCCAGCGGCGTACCGGCCATCGCCAAATACCTGGTGTTTCCGTTCCCGCGCATCCAGGCCAAGCTGTTCGGTGACCCGGAATTCCGCAGCGGCTTCCTGAAGCGTTCCTTTGTCGACCCGTCCATCGTCACGGACGACGTGATCCAGGATCTGGGCCGCGTATCGCGAAGCGAAGGCTATATGAGCGGCATGACGGACCTCATGGGCCAGTACAACGATCCCGACGAAGTGCCGTTGCTACCCAAGCTCACGGTTCCCTCGCTGATCGTCTGGGGCGAACAGGACCGGGGCAAGCCGAAGGGTGAGTTCGAGGAACTGCGGGGGAAGCTGCCGTTCAACACGGCCGTGCTCGTCCCCACGTCCGGGCACTACGTGCAGGAGGAGGCGCCGACGGAAACGGCGGCAGCCATGAACACGTTCGTGGACCGCGTCATGCCGCCACAAACCGGCGCCACGCTGATCCCTGGTAACACCCTCTAGTCGCGGATCGCCGGACCGGCGGCCGCAGCGACCCCGCGATTCCGCGATTCCGCGATTCCGGAAGAAAATGACGAGTATCGGCACTCCGCTTTCCCCCGGCGCCACCCGCCTGCTGCTGCTGGGTTCGGGCGAACTGGGCAAGGAAGTTGCCATTGAGGCCCAGCGGCTCGGCGTGGAAGTGATCGCCGTGGACCGCTACGCGAACGCGCCGGCCATGCAGGTGGCTCACCGCTCCCATGTGATGAGCATGCTCGACGCTGCCGCGCTCCGCGGCATTATCGAACGGGAGAAACCCCACTTTATAGTCCCCGAGATCGAGGCGATTGCCACGGCTGAGCTCCTCGCCCTGGAGGCGGAAGGACACACGGTCATTCCGACGGCGCGCGCAGCACAGCTGACGATGGACCGCGAAGGCATCCGGCGTCTAGCCGCCGAAACCCTCGGCCTTGCCACATCGACCTACCGGTTCGCCGGCACCGTCGAGGAATACCGGCAGGCCGTGGCAGTCATCGGAATGCCCTGCGTGGTGAAACCGGCCATGTCCAGTTCCGGCAAGGGCCAGAGCACGGTTCGCACGGCCGGCGACGTACAGAAGGCCTGGGACTATGCGCAGGACGGAGGCCGGGCCGGAGCGGGCCGCGTGATTGTCGAGGGCTTCGTCGATTTCGATTACGAGATTACCCAGCTCACCGTCCGTCACGCCGGCGGCACGGCGTTCTGCGAGCCAGTCGGCCACCTGCAGATCGATGGTGACTACCGGGAGTCCTGGCAACCCCACCCCATGCGCCCGCAGGCGCTGGCCGAGAGCCGGCGCATCGCGGCCGCCATTACCGGTGAACTCGGCGGGCGCGGCCTGTTTGGCGTGGAGCTGTTTATCAAGGATGACGACGTCTGGTTCAGCGAGGTCTCACCCCGTCCCCACGACACCGGCCTCGTTACCCTGATCTCCCAGGATCTCTCCCAGTTCGCCCTGCACGTGCGGGCGATCCTCGGTCTCCCCATTCCCAACATCGCCCAGCACGGACCGTCCGCGTCCTGCGCACTGCTCGTGGAGGGCGACACCGCCAACCTGGCGTTCCACCACGTCGACAGGGCACTGGTGGAGCCCGATACGGGATTGCGCTTCTTCGGCAAGCCGGAAGTCCGGGGCAAGCGGCGCATGGGGGTAGCACTGGCCCGCGCGGCGACGGTGGCGGAAGCCCGGGCAAAAGCCCGACGGTCGGCCGCAGCGCTGACCGCGGCGGAATCCAAATAAGGACTACCATTGACCTTCAAGTAGCATTCAAGATCAGTCGGACCGGGAACGACGTATGCCCACCACGAACGCTCGGGAATTCACCATCGGGGCCCTGGCCAAGCGGGCCCGCGTCGCCGCTTCCGTCCTGCGCTACTACGAAAAGGAAGGACTGCTGGTCCCGGGACGGCGCACCGCCGCCGGCTATCGGGTGTACGGCCCCGACGCCGAGAAGACCCTGCTCTTCATCAATCGCGCCAAGCGGCTGGGCTTTTCGCTCGACGACATTCGCCAGTTCCTGGCCGCTGGCCGGGCCGAGGCCGGGGACCATTCAGTCCGGAAAGGCGCACGGCAGCCGGGCGACGTGGCGCAGATCGCCGAGGACCGTTTCCTGGAAATCGAGCGACGGCTGACGGAGCTGCTGGTGCTACGCCACGAGCTGGAAGTCTTCCTGCGGGAAGTGTCCGGCCAGCTGCCCGCGGCCGACAGTGCGAGGCGCCTGTACCGCCGGCTGGTGGACCAGGTCTGCGGCCACAGCAGTACGCCCCAGGACGAAGCGGCCTCGCTGAACGCCCTCATGAAACGCATGGGCTGCAATCTGGCCTCGCTGAACCGGGGGGACGCGCTGGATGTGCTGCGGGGTCGCCATATCCACGTGTGGCGGGAGGCGGACGGCTACAGTGTCCTCGTGCCGGGCGACGATTCACGCATCGCGGCTGCGCTGCGGCAGATCGCCGCGTCGGAGGCCGGCTGCGAGGCGCACACGCAGCCCCACGTCGAAACGACCACGGAAGGCCACGTGTTTTCGGCCCACGGCGACAATGCGTTCCTGTTTGCCCAGTTCTTCCTGGCACTCGAGCACCGGGCGGCGGCGTAGCTGTTACGCCGAGCGGGCTCCCTCCCTCATCAGGAGGGCCTGCTTGCGCTTGAGCCCGCCCGCATAGCCGGTGAGCGAGCCGTCCCTTCCCAGCACCCGATGGCACGGCACGATGATGGACACGGGATTCCGGCCAATCGCGGCACCGGCAGCACGCACGGCCGCCGCCGAGCCGGCGCGGGTGGCGATCTCCGCGTAGGTGCTGGTCTTGCCCGGCCGGATCCGGAGTAACGCCCGCCACACCCGGCGCTGAAAGTCGGTACCGCGGAGATCCAGTGGTACTTCGAAGGTCGCGTGGCCATCGCGCCAGTAACCTTCCAGCTCGCGCCGCACCTGGCGGAGCACCGGGTGGCGCGGATTCTCCGGTGCCGTGAGCGAGCCCGGGTGATGCGCCTGGCCGTCGAACCAGAGCCCGGCCAGGCCCTCGTCGGTCGCGGCGGCGGTGAGCGGGCCGAGCGGTGAGTCGAAGCGCGTCTGCGCCACCAATCCTTCGATTCGCATGGTCATTTCTCCAGTGTCTGCCACAAGCGCACGACGGCGTAGGACCGCCAGGGCCTCCAGTTCTCGGCGAGCGCCCTCACGCTCCGCAGGTCGCGGGTTTGAAGGGCGTTCAGCACGCCAAGATCGCTGGCCGGAAAAGCGTCCGGCCACGCCAGCGAGCGCATCGCAATCAGTTCGGTCGTCCACTCGCCGATTCCCGGCAATGCCATGAGCGCATCCCGCGTCGGACCGAGCGCGGCGCCCCGGTGCAGCGCGATTCGCCCGGCCGCCACTTCCCCAGCGAGGGCCTGCAGCGCCCGAACCCGCTGCCGAACGATCCCCAGCCGGCCAATCGCCTCCGGCCGGGCGTCGGCCAGGATCGCGGCATCGGGAAAGAGTCGGTCCAGTTCCGGGAACGGCGTTGCCACGGTCGTGCCGAACTGCTGAACCAGCCGCCCGGTGAGTGTCCGCGCGGCGGCAACGCTGACCTGCTGGCCGAGGATTGCGCGAATCGCAATCTCGAAGCCGTCCATCGCGCCGGGCAGCCGGCTGCCGGGTTGTGCCTTCGGCCGACCGGGAACTGCCACGGTAGCCAGCACGGGGTCGATCCGCGATGGATCCGCATCCAGGTCAAACGCCTGGCGCACGCGCTCAAGGACTGCACCCAGTGCCGGCAAGAGCGCGGGCGCCAGCTGCAGTTCGACCTCGTTCCCGGCCGGCACGAAGCGCACCGCGACCCAACCGGCAAGCCTCTTGCCCTGGTGATGCAGTCCGAGCGTACGCCGCAGGGAACTGCCGTCCACCGCTTCCACGCCAGGCAACGCCCGCGCTCCGAAGAAGCGGAGCAAGCCGGCCGAATCGAAGGGTGGCCGGTAGGCAAGCCGAAGCGTCACGAGTTCAGCCGTAGGACCCGTCACGCGCTGCCGGCGCAACGCCGTCGGGTTCAGCCGGTAGCGGACGAGGAAAGCCGCATTGAAGCGCCGCAGGCTGGCAAAGCCGCTCGCCAAGGCCACCTGTGTCACCGGCAGCGACGTGTCGGTCAGCAGTTGCTTGGCCAGCAACAGGCGGCGCGTCGTCAGGAAGTCCATCGGCGACACGCCATGCACGTCCTGGAAGATGCGCCGCAGGTGGCGGTCCGTAACGCCGAGCCGAGCTGCCACGGCCGGCAGGTACAGGTCCTCGCCCTCGCTGGCGCCCTGCCCGATCATCCGGGCGGCCTGGGTCGCCAACACCCGTGACGAGTCCACGAGCGACAGCCCCGGCGCCAGTTCCGGCCGGCAACGCAGACACGGGCGAAACCCCGCCTGCTCGGCCGCGGCGGCGTTGCCGAAGAAGCGGCAGTTGGCCGGCTTGGGCGTACGGACCCGGCAGACCGGACGACAATAGATCCCGGTGGACGTGACACCGACGAACACGCGGCCATCGAAGCGTGCGTCATGGGCAACGAACGCGTTGTAAAAACGGCCACCGTCCGCATGCGATTCGTCAGTCAGGGTTGGCATGGGCACCATTATGCGTCGCGCCCCCCGCTCGACTAGCCGTTTTCGGACCTGTGGTCCGCGTGCTAGCCTGCGCCGTCAGACGGGGATC
>JBDSWH010000082.1:0-2896 GCA_039926785.1 Gammaproteobacteria bacterium | reverse complement strand
GCCCTGGCAATGTCACGACCGTCTTACTTGTTCATGCTCTTCTTGAACATCCGGTCGATCTTCTCGTTTGTAGCGTCGCAGCAGGACTGGGACTGGTTGGCGGCGTTCAGGGCCTGGTTGGCCGTGCTCTGGGCGCCGGAGGCAGTCTGCTTGGCTTCGGAAGCGGCAGCGCTGGCAGCATCAGCAGACGACTTGGCAGCCGACGCGTCGGCAGCAACGCGATCCAGACGGGCGGAGAGTTCGTCCAGCTTGGTGGTGGAGGCGCAGCCGGAAGCGATCACCATCGCGAGAGCGAGAACGCTCCCCTGAACAGCGGTTCTGATTTTCATAAGCTAAGGTTCCTCAACAGCAGATTTGTAAACAACACACCCGGAGAATTTGGTCGCCGAGAATCAAGAAACCGCCGCAGGGCGGAGTTCTTCCGAAAATGATGAACGAATAAAGGTTAAATCGCAATCTGGAAGTGGCGTGGCGCTTGGGTTTCAGCCCGATCTTGCCGCGTCTGTCCCGGGAATCCGTAGGTCATCCGGCATCATCGGGCAGAGGGCGAAGGCACCCGGCGCGGGCGGGGTGGAGGGACCAGCGGAGCGTGAGGCGCGCCGGCTGGTCTTGCGGCCCTACCGGGTCTGTATATACTCCCAGTCCTGTACGGATATACAGGAATACAGTCCATGTCTCCCGTGACGGATCTTACCCTGCGCCAAGCTGAAATTCTCCATTTTATTCAACGATTTATCGCGGATACCGGCATGCCACCCACCCGGGCGGAGATGGCCCGGGAGCTCGGTTTCCGGTCGGCCAACGCGGCGGAAGAGCACCTGAAGGCGCTGAAGCGGAAGGGTGTCATCGAACTGCTCCCGGGCACTTCCCGCGGCATCAGGCTCCTGGAGGGCCGAGGCCCGGCAGCGAACCCCGCAGCGAACTTCGCCGAGGAAGACGGCCTGCCGCTGATCGGTCGCGTCGCTGCCGGCCAGCCCATTCTGGCCACTGAGCACATTGAGGCCCGTTACCGTCTGGACCTGGCGCTGTTCAATCCCCGTCCGCACTACCTGTTGCGGGTCCAGGGCATGAGCATGCGGGATGCCGGCATTCTGGATGGGGACCTGGTGGCGGTCCGTCGTCAGCCGGACGTTCGCAACGGCCAGATCGTGGTGGCCCGTCTGGAAGAAGAAGTGACTGTCAAACGGTATCGCCAGACCGGCACGACCGTCACGCTGCTGCCACAGAATCCGGACTACCAGCCCATCAAGGTCGACCTGAAGGTCGAGCACCTGGTCATCGAGGGCGTCGTGGTGGGAGTGATCCGCAACGGCATGTCCACTGCTGCGTGATGTCCGGTGCTCGCCTCTCCGGTTGTGTCCAGAATAGCCACGGGATTTCCGTCGCTCGACGCCCTGCTGGGCGGCGGCTGGCCCACCGGCACCCTCACGGAGTTGCTGGTCTCCGGTCCTGGCAGCGGTGAACTCGGGCTGCTCTGTCCTGCACTGGCCAGACTGAACGCTGCAGCCGCTTCTCCGGGTGCTGCTGCCGGATGGGTGATGCTCATCGCGCCGCCCTGGATTCCCTACGCCCCCGGATTGTCCTGGCAGGGCCTTGCTCTCGACCGGGTTCTGACGGTTCGGGTGCGCCAGCCGCCGGAGGCCCTGTGGGTCATGGATGAAACACTGCGGTCCGGGGCTTGTGCCGGTGTCATCGCCTGGGCCGGCACCACCAAGCACGTCCTGTTGCAGCGGCTGCATCTTCTGGCAGTCAGGCAGCAGGCCTGGGCCGTACTGATCCGTGCAGCGCAGTTTCGCCGACAGCGATCTCCCGCCCGTCTCCGGCTCGAGATCCTGGCGCCGTCCCCGGTCGCGCCCGCGCCGGCTGAGCGACAGCCGGCGGTGCTGCAGCCGGCGGTGCTGCAAGTGGAGATCTTCAAGAACGGCTGGCGAGGCACGGGGGTCGCCACCGTCGAACGGCGCTTCTGATGCGTGCTCGTCCGATGTCCCCTCCGGGGCCCCCGGCGCTGGCCGCGGATCCGGAATACCCCACACCCCCCTCTGCACCCCCCTCTGCACCTGAAGCGCCGCCGGCGCCACTCTGGTTGTGCCTGTATCTGCCCCAGTTGCCGCTGGAGGCGCAGGCCAGCCGGCACGTGGACGGGCAGCCTGTTGCTGTGTACTCGGAGGAGGGGCGCCACATCGGCATCGTCACCGTGAACGGGCCGGCCAGTGAACGGGGCGTGCGCCCTGGCATGCCGGTCAACGGCGCACTCGCGCTGGTGCCGGAACTGCTGCTCGAAGCCCGCCAACCGGCGCTCGAGTCAGCGGCCCTGTCCCGACTGGCCTGCTGGGCCACCCGCTTCACGCCAGCCGTCAGCATCAATCCGGACAATGCCCTGCTGCTCGAAGTCCAGGGCAGTCTCCGCCTGTTTGGCGGTCTTGCAGCGCTGCGCCGGACCCTGGCCCGGGGGCTGCGGACGCGCGGTCACCAGGCACGCATGGCCTGTGCACCGACAGCCCGGGCTGCCTTGTGGCTGGCCAGGGCGGGCGTCGAAGAGCCGGCCCTGACCCCGGTCGCACTGCGCCAGGTTCTTGCCGCCATTCCGGTAACCCAGCTCGGCTGGCCGCCACGCACCGTCCGGACGCTTCTGCAGATGGGGCTCACCAGGGTGGGTGATTGCCTGCGTCTGCCCCGCGAAGGCTTCGCCCGACGGCTGGGTCCCGGGCGCCTACGTGAACTCGACCAGGCCCTGGGCCGGCATCCCGAACCGCAGCGGCCTTACGAGCCGCCCGCGCGCTTCCAGGCCCGTCTGCCGCTGCCGGCGGAGACCACCGATGCCGCCCTGCTGCTCGCAGGGTTCAGTCAGCTTCTCCAGGAACTGCATAGTGCACTCGAGGGCCGTCAGGCCAGCGTC
>JBDSWH010000081.1:0-4366 GCA_039926785.1 Gammaproteobacteria bacterium | reverse complement strand
ACAAACCGGCTTCTGCCGGTTTTGTTTTTTTGGCGCAGGGCCTGCAAAAAACAGCGCAGAAGCAGGCAAGAAATGCACCATTTGTGTTGCAGTGCGTTTGGTCGGCCGTTATAATTGCCGACTGTCTGGTGCGGGGTGGAGCAGTCTGGCAGCTCGTCGGGCTCATAACCCGAAGGTCGTAGGTTCAAATCCTACCCCCGCTACCATTCTTATTTGCTGAAGGTCGCCAGAGCCTGCAGCACGCAAAAGGGTCGCTTCCAAGCGGCCTTTTTCGTTTTCGAAGGTGATTTCGTCCGGGGTGACCGTGACCCGGATCTCTCCAACGATATTCTTAAGTTCAATTTAGAGGCGTACTCTCGGATTCAGTGACATGTCGGTTAGAGTTTTCCCGGCAGTGACCCCACGGCCCTGCCGTTCACACCTCAATTCGGACGAGGGGAAGTGACATGGACAAGGTTGATACGCAACTGCTTCAAGCCCACGTCGTTGCCCAAGGTATCCTTATTCGCGCACTGATTCGTGCGGCTGCTGATCCAAATACGCTACGTTTCCTGTGCGCGGAAGAGCTTGAGAAAGCCCAAGCCGGCTTGATGCCGGATATGCTGGCCTTCGTCTACCTTCAAGTGCAGCAGATGATGCGCGCTCTTCCGCAGATTAGCGGCGCCCGCGGCTAACACTCTCCCGACTTTACCGGCGCAGGGACCATCGATAGCATTGGCCCGTGTGCGGCAGGTACGTATCCAAGAGTGACGCGGCGTGGGAGCGGGAGTTCACGCTGCTAAAGGTCCCCCTCGTATTCGAGAGCTACAACGTGGCTCCCACCCAGAGGGTCCCCATCATCCGGGAGCGCGACGGACAGCGGTCTTGCGAGCTACTGCGCTGGGGTCTTGTCCCGTTCTGGGCGAAGAGCATCCCGCCGAAGCTCAGCACGATCAACGCGCGCGTCGAGACCGTTGCGACGGCTGCCAGCTACGGGGGGCCCTGGAAACGCGGCCAGCGGTGCATCGTGCCAGCGAATGGCTTCTACGAGTGGCAGATTCTGGAGTCGGGGAAGCAGCCCTGGTTCATCCACCTGACCGACCGCCCCGTGTTCGGCTTTGCTGGCCTGTGGGACTCATCCACCGCGGCCGATGGGAAGGTCCTGGAGTCGTTCGTCATCATCACCATGGAGGCAAACCCGTTTATGGCGGAGATCCACAATGCCAAGGCGCGGATGCCGGCGATACTCCGTCACGAGGACCACGATGCCTGGCTGTCGGGTGATACGGCTGCTGCTCAGGCATGCCTAGTGCAGTACCCCGAGAAGCTGATGGCTGCCCACACCGTGAGCACGGCCGTCAATTCCCCCCGAAACAACGAACGGCGGCTGATCGAACCGCACGGTGAAGTCGCATGATCGCGAACATTGGGATTCCGGTCTGATGCGGCGCATAGTCCCGCACTCCTAGCCATCGCCTTATCGCTGCGCGGGTACCTCCTGCGAGAAAAAGTAACCCCGCCGAAGCGGCGTCCTTCGGCATCGCGGGAAGGCTGCGCTACGCTGATCGTCGCCTTGCTACACCGAGAAGGCCCAGCGCCCCACCGAACAGCCAGGCTGCGGCGGGTACTGGCACCTGCGGACCGGCGCTAAACGTCCACTGCTGGCCGTAGTTGAAGCCGCCAGCGGTCGTCGTGCACGTGCCCGTGCAAGTGCCGTTACGCAGGACCAGCGTCGTGCCGACCCAACTGATGGTGGTCATACCGTCCAGCAAGTTGATGCTTTGTTGGACGCCGATGGCAAAGTCGTCACCACCAATAGTGCGCGATGTGGCCGTGCCCGGACCCCACGTGGTGGTCGACTCGTTGCCGAAGTTCGCACCAAAGTTGTAGTTGCCGCAGATGCTGGCGCCCACGCTGCCACCGAAGTTGCCTTCGGTACAGACGTAGGTGGTAGCCGAGGCGGCGGCGCCGTTCCCCAAAACCAGGCCGGTGATTGAGGTCCGGTAGAGAGTGCTAGTGGGAACAGTCTGCACGCGCAGATTGAACAGGCCGCCCGTCTGGCTGATTAGGCTAGTCGCGTCGTCATAGCTGAAGGTAGCCGTGGACGACGTAATGTTGGCGGGAGTGCCGGACGTACCGCTATTGGTGTAGATCCGGACCTCGGTCAACACGGCCGTATAGGTCGTGGCGTCGGCAGTCGCGCTGATTCCGGTCGCGGCGGCCGCGACAGAGGCCGCCAGCATCGTTTTGTTCTTCACGGCACATCCCCCTGAATCTGGTTATGACTAGTTGCCGTTCGCTATTTGAGCCCGAGAGTAACGGCTTCGGGGGTTTGGCGCATCACCCAAGCGCGTGACCGGGGCATAATCCACGCGAAATTATCAGATTCGCCGCTGGCTGACGTTTTAGCCCTCGCGGCCGGTGCGTCACTGAGGGGCCGCGTCCCTGTGCCCGTCGTGCGTGATCGAAATCCCTGTTTCCCGGCTCCCGCACGCGGAGCACCGTAGCCGCTTCCTCACCGCATCGAGCTTCGTTTCCCAACCCCGAAGCCTCGCGACGGCCTCCAGGTCGAGCACGGTTGCCCGCCGACAGCACTTGCAGTCGATCCAGATGCGACGGTCGCGGAAGTCGGCGAGGGTGGTCATGACGATCGGGGAGGGCATGCCTCCAGCCTACCCGGCGCCAACCGATGCTGGGCGGCAATCCTCGGTCAACGCGGGGCGCCTAGCCCCTCGGAATCCTCAGCAAATAATTCAGCGAGCGCCCGCTACCATTCTTACTTTGCTGATGGTCGCCAGAGCCTGCAGCACGCAAAAGGGTCGCTTCCAAGCGGCCTTTTTCGTTTTCGAAGGTGATTTCGTCCGGGGTGGCCGTGACCCGGACCTCCCCAACGATTTTCTTAAGTTCAATCCTCCGCCGGTGGACGTTGCCCCCGATCAGGACGTTGGCCAGGTCGGCCGGGGCGGTTACCGATAGCCGCACCGCTCATACCTTCGTCAGCATACGTTTGGACGACAGTCACACCGGACTTGTCGGCGGCGGATCGGCAAATCCGGACTTGGTCGGCGATGGAGCTTTTCCTCTGCCGGTCGGTAGAGAGGCGGGCGTAGATTGCGGCCGTCAAGACCTCTTCCCATTGGACTTGCAGGAGACGGGGGACCTGCTAGTAGCGCTATGGAGCGCCGCAGGACCGGGGTGATGGCTAGCCACAGGCTATGTGCAGCGCGGCGGTGGAGCTTCCTTGGCGACCGGGTTCTCATGACTGTTCCGGCAACTGTGACACCAGCCATGGTTCGCGACAGCAGATGAACCGACAATGCTGTATGCAATTACCAAACCAAATATCCCTCGTCTGCATTCTGCTGGTGTCTTCAGCTCTCTCTGGATGTGGTGGAGGCGGCGGCAGCGGGGAAGGGACTGGTCAACCGCCAACCGGATCGTTCGAGGTGACGGTAGTCGACGAGTTCGGCGCACCGGTCGCCGGCGCCCAGGTTGTCGTGACTGTAGGCACGACCTCGCTGAGCGACACCACCAATGCCGCGGGTGTCGCGATGGTCGCGAGCCTGCCGACCGGAACGGCCGACGTCGCCATATCGCTCGGGACCTATCAAACACAGACAGCGAACGCCACGATCATCGGCAACGGGACGACGTCGGTCAACATCGAGCTCGTGCGCAATACGCAGGCCGCTGGCGGCGTCTTTACGACCAGCGTCATCGGCACGCCCACTGACAACGGCAAGGTGCTAACGATCGAGCTCCAGGTCGTGGTCGTCGATCAGAACTCGCAAGCGCTCGTCTCGCTGACGGACGGGGACTTCGAGCTTTCCGCCTGCTCGCCGACCGTCCCGGACCCCCAGACGAGCGCATCCGAATGCGTGCGCTACCCGGAAAATCTGCAGGCCGACAGCCCGTACACGGTGGACAATCCGAGCGCGGACGCGTTCGCGCTCGTGCCGGGAGGCGCCCCGGCGGACTACGCGGCCGCTCTCATGCTGGACCAGAGCGGCAGCATCGGCGATACCGATCCAACGAATGCGCGACTCTACTCGGCGAAGGCGTTCATGCAGACCGTTGACGCAGGGAGCGGCGATGCCGTCCTACTCACGGCCTTTGCAGGACCCGGCCACGGCCCCCTGATACCGACCGTTCCACTGTGGTTTGGCGGAACGTTCACTACGGACGGTGTCTCCTACTTCGACGAACTCGACGCGCTTGGCGACCAGGCAGGTGGCGACACGCCGCTCTATCGCGTGCTGTATCCGGAGCCAGCCGACGCGAACAATAATCCCGGGTTCACGCAGGGCCTGATCGACTACACCGCGGCGAACGCGCCGGCCGGCCTGCGCAAAGCCGTCGTGATCTTCAGCGACGGGGACGATAATGA
>JBDSWH010000080.1:0-6715 GCA_039926785.1 Gammaproteobacteria bacterium | reverse complement strand
CTGGTCCGACTAGGAACCGCCAACTTTTCCTTGATCCGGGACGCCACATACTTATAGTGGCGCCTCCGGACTGTACGGGACCCCCATGAGTCAGACCCTTCGCCAGATCTATGCCTCGTCGCCCCTGTTTGGCGGCAATGCCGCGTACGTCGAAGACCTGTACGCCGCCTGGCTCCGCGATCCGGCGTCCGTACCCGCCCGCTGGCGCCAGTTTTTCGCCGAACAGGCGCCTGCCGACGTGCTGGCGCCGGGGCGCGTTACGGCGCCATCCCTCCCGGTTGCGCCGCCGGCCGACGCCCGCCGCAACGCGCCGCCGGCGAGGGGCGGCTTCCTGACCGATGGCGCCGAGGACAGCGGCCCGGCCACGGAAAAGCAGGCGACCGTCTCGCGCCTGATTCAGGTGTACAGCCTCCGGGGCCACCAGATCGCCGACCTGGATCCGCTGGGCATGCAGCAGCGGCCCATGCCCAACGTCATGCGCCTCGATTACGCGGGTCTCGGCGACGCCGATCTCGACACCGAGTTCTACGTGGGCAACTTTGCAGGCCAGGCCGATGTGCGCATGCGGCTCCGCGACCTCCTCGCCACGTTGACCCGCGTGTACGGTGGCAAGGTCGGTGCCGACTTCGCCCACCTGTCCCGTGGCCGCGAGCGTGTGTGGATCCGGGAGCGCCTGGAACGCGGCATGCTCACGAACCCGCTGACGGATGACGAGCGGCGGCACATCCTCGCCCAGCTCACCGCGGCGGAGGGCATCGAGCGCTACCTGCACACCCGCTACGTCGGGCAGAAGCGTTTCTCGCTTGAGGGCGGCGACAGCCTGATTCCCCTGCTCGACGACCTGATCCAGCAGGGCGGGGCTGCTGGTATCCAGGAGATGGTGGTCGGCATGGCCCACCGGGGCCGGATCAACGTGCTGGTCAACGTGCTGGGCAAGGCGCCCCAGGAACTGTTTTCCGAATTCGAGGGCGTGTACGACCCCGCCCGCGTCAAGGGCTCCGGCGACGTGAAGTACCACATGGGCTTCTCGGCCGATCTCCGCACGCCAGGCGGCAACGTGCATGTCGTGCTCGCCTTCAATCCGTCGCACCTGGAGATTGTGGACCCCGTCGTGGAGGGTTCCGTCCGGGCCCGCCAGGAGCGTCGCGGCGACGAGGACGGCGCCGAGATCCTGCCGATCCTCATCCACGGCGATGCGGCCTTCGCGGGGCAGGGGGTGGTTGCCGAGACGTTCCAGATGTCCCAGGCCCGCGGGTTCCGGACCGGCGGTACCGTCCACGTCGTCATCAATAACCAGGTCGGCTTCACGATCAGTGACCCGCGCGACGCGCGGTCCACCGCCTACTGCAGCGACATCGCCCGGATGATCGAGGCCCCCGTCTTTCACGTGAACGGCGACGACCCGGAGGCCGTGGTCTTCGTCACCCGCCTGGCACTGGAATACCGCCAGACGTTCCACAAGGACGTAGTCATCGACCTGGTCTGCTACCGCCGCCACGGCCACAACGAGGCCGACGAGCCGGCGGCCACCCAGCCCCAGATGTACCAGGTCATCCGCAAGCACCCCACCACCCGGCAGCTCTACGCCAGGCACCTGATGGAGCGGGGCGTGGTGGATGCACCGGAGGCCGAACGGCTGAACGAGGACTACCGCCGCCGGGTGGAAGCGGGACAGCCGCTGCCGCAAACCGCGCTCGGGATGATCGGCAACGAATACACCGTGGACTGGAGTCGCTACGAGAAGGGCGACTGGGACGAGCTGTACAGCACGGCGCTGTCGGCGGAGGAGATTGCCGAACTCGCCCGCGAGATCAACAGCGTGCCCCAGAATTTCAGCCTGCATGCCCGCGTGGCCAAGATCGTGGCCGACCGGGACCGCATGGCCGCGGGCGAGATCCCGATGGACTGGGGCTTCGCCGAGCTCATGGCCTACGGCAGCATCATCCGGCAGGGGTCCCGCATCCGCCTCACCGGGCAGGACAGCGGGCGTGGCACGTTCTTTCACCGGCACTGCGTTCTGCACGACCAGCTCACCGACCAGACCTTCACGCCTCTGGACAACCTGGGCGGGATGAAGCGCGGCTCGTTCACCGTCACCGACTCACTGCTGTCCGAGGAAGCAGTGTTGGGCTTCGAGTACGGCTTCTCCACCACGGACCCGGACTCGCTCGTGATCTGGGAGGCGCAGTTCGGCGACTTCTGCAACGGCGCCCAAGTGGTCATCGACCAGTTCATCAGTTCCGGCGAGGCCAAGTGGGGCCGTTTGTGCGGGCTCACGCTGTTCCTGCCCCACGGCCAGGAGGGGCAGGGCCCCGAGCATTCTTCCGCTCGGCTCGAGCGCTTCCTGCAACTCTGCGCCGAGCTGAACATGCAGGTGTGCATACCCTCGACGCCCGGCCAGATGTTCCACATGCTGCGGCGGCAGATGCTCCGCCCGCTGCGCAAGCCGCTTATCGTGATGACGCCGAAGAGCCTGTTGCGCCACCGGCTGTCCAGCTCGCCGCTGTCCGAGCTCAAGGCGGGGCGCTTCCAGCTGCTGATCCCGGAAGTCGATCCCCTGGATCCGGCCGGAGTGCGCCGCATCGTGTTCTGCAGCGGCAAGGTGTACTTCGACCTCCTCGAGGCCCGACGGGCCAAGGGCACCACGGATGTGGCGCTGGTGCGCATCGAGCAGCTCTACCCGTTCCCCGCCGCCGAATACGCGTCTAGCCTGGCGACCTACCCGGCCGCGCGGGAGATCGTCTGGTGCCAGGAAGAGCCCCAGAACCAGGGCGCCTGGTACCAGATCCGTCACCAGCTGCAGCGGCCACTGCAGGATGGCCAGGAGGTGTTCTATGCTGGCCGTCGAGGCGCCGCCGCCCCGGCACCCGGCATTTTCCAGCTCCACGTCCAGCAGCAGCAGACGCTGGTGGAGACCGCCCTTTCCGCCCCCGCGAGTACATGATGAGCATTGAAGTCAAAGTCCCGCGCCTGCCGGAATCCGTGGCTGACGCCACCCTCGTCGCCTGGCACAAGGCGGCTGGCGACATCGTCGAGCGCGATGAAAACCTGGCCGACCTGGAGACCGACAAGGTCGTACTTGAAGTGCCCGCACCCATTCGGGGCGTGTTGCGCGAATTGCGGGTCAAGGGCGGCACGACGGTGACGAGTGGGCAGTTGCTCGCGATGCTCGACCCGGTCGCGGATGGCGAATCCCCGCAGCCGTCGACAGCCGCCGCGGCGTCTGCACCGCCCGCGGCGACCACCGCGCCGTCAGCCCCGACGGGCGAACCGGCAGGACGCAGCGCCGGCAAGACCGGTCCGGCCGCGCGGCGCGCGCTGGAGGAAACGGGCGTCGATCCCGCGACCGTGCGGGGTACCGGCCGTGACGGTCGCATCCTGAAGTCCGACGTCGTGCCGGCCGCGGCCACGCCCGCCGCTGCGCCGGTCCGGGCGCCCGGTGTTTCGCCGTCGCCATCGTCAGCGAAGTTGCCGGCCGGTGGCCGGGCCGAGCGTCGCGTGGCCATGAGCCGCCTGCGCTTACGTATCGCCGAGCGCATGGTCGAGGCTCAGCACAACGCGGCCATGCTCACGACCTTCAACGAGGTTGACATGTCGGCCGTGATGGCCCTGCGCACCCGGTACAAGGACACGTTCGAGAAGCAGCACAGCGTGCGGCTCGGGTTCATGGGCTTCTTCGTCAAGGCCGCCATCGAGTCGCTCCACCGGTTTCCGGTCGTGAACGCCTCGATCGAGGGCCACGAGGTCGTCTATCACGACTATTACGATGTGGGCATCGCCGTCTCCACGGACCGTGGCCTCATCGTGCCGGTCTTGCGGGACGCGGACCGCCTGTCCTTTCCCGGCATCGAAGGGGCGATCAACGACTTCGGCCGGAAGGCCCGCGAAGGCGCTCTCGGGATGGAGGATCTGACGGGCGGTACGTTCACGATTACCAACGGGGGTGTGTTCGGATCGCTGCTGTCCACCCCGATCCTGAACCCGCCCCAAAGCGGCATCCTGGGCATGCACAAGATCCAGGATCGCCCGGTGGTGATGGATCACCAGATCGTGATCCGACCGATGATGTACGTGGCGCTGACTTACGATCACCGCATCATCGATGGCCGCGAAGCCGTGCAGTTCCTCGTGACCATGAAGGACGCGCTCGAGGATCCCGCCCGCCTGCTGCTGGGCGTCTGAGCCATGGCCGTGCGGGACCCGGCCGGGGGCAGCAAGTACGACGTCGTTGTCATTGGCGGCGGTCCGGCAGGCTACGTGGGCGCGATCCGCGCGGCGCAGAACGGCCTGCGGGTCGCCTGCATCGACACCTGGATGAACCGGGACAACACGCCGGCCTTCGGCGGCACCTGCCTCAATGCCGGCTGCATTCCCTCGAAGGCGCTCCTGGAATCCTCCGAACTGTTCCACCGGGCCGGGCACGAGTTTGTGAGCCACGGCATCCGGGTCGCGACTCCGGAGCTGGACCTGGCCGCGATGCAGGCGCGCAAGACGGCCATCGTCCGGCAGTTCACGGGCGGCATCCAGGGCCTGTTCAAGGCCAACGGCGTGACCGGCTTGTTCGGTCGCGGGCACCTGCTGCCGGGCAACAAGATCCGTTACACGCCCCACGGGGGCGAGCCGGAGCTACTCGAAGCCGAGCACGTGATCCTCGCGACGGGCTCCACGCCGATCGAGCTGCCGTTCGCCCGCTTCGACGGCGAGGCCATCATTGATTCCTGGGGTGCCCTCGAGCTGCCGGCCGTACCCGGGCGGCTGGGGGTGATCGGCGCCGGCGTCATCGGGCTGGAGCTGGGCAGCGTGTGGCAGCGCCTCGGCGCCCAGGTCACGGTGCTCGAGGCTCTCGACCGCTTCCTGCCGCTGGCCGATGGCCAGATCGCCAAGGACGCCCAGCGCCAGTTCAAGAAGCAGGGCCTCGACATCCGCCTGGGCGCCAAGGTGACGGCCGCCGAGCGCGGCCCGAAAAGCGTGGCACTGACCTACGAGGACGACCGTGGCCGGCACTCCCTGGAGGTCGATCGCCTGATCGTCGCTGTCGGCCGCCGCCCCTACACCGACGGACTGCTTGATCCGCTGGCGGGGGTCATGCTGACGGACCGCGGGTTCATCGAAGTGGACGCGGACTGCCGCACGTCAGCGCCCAGTGTCTGGGCCGTGGGGGACGTGGTCCGGGGTCCCATGCTGGCCCACAAGGGTTCGGAGGAGGGCGTGATGGTGGCCGACTTCATCGCCGGCAAGCACGGGCACGTGAACTACGCGGTCATTCCCAATGTCATCTACACCGCGCCGGAAATCGCCTGGGTCGGTCAGACCGAGGAGCAGCTGAAAGAAACCGGAGCGACGTTCAAGGCGGGCACCTTCAACTTCGCCGCCAGCGGCCGGGCCAAGGCGATGGAGCAGGCCGCGGGCCTGGTCAAGGTCCTGGCCGACGTGGCCACGGACCGCATCCTTGGCGTCCACATCGTCGGCCCCATGGCTGGGGAGCTGATCGGCGAGGCCGTGGTCGCCATGGAGTTCGAGGCCACCGCCGAGGACCTTCAGCGTACGATGCACGCCCACCCGACACTGACCGAGGCACTGCACGAAGCGGCCCTCTCCGTCGACCGACGGGCCCTCCACGCCATCAATCACTGATTCCAATTCGGTTATCATTCCCCCGTTGTTGCGGGGAGTGCGTTATGCGAATCCTGGTCGGGCCGGTCCCCCGGGACCTGCCGATTGCCTTTATTGCCTGTGCGACGCTGCTGATCACCCTGGCGGTGGTCAAACCGGTCCGGGCCCACGAGCTCGATCTGAGTCTCAATGACAACGCGTTCCGGGTGTCCTACGCGGCGGTGCTCCGGGACAACCTGCGCCTGGACGGCGGCTGGCTCCGGGATGATGACGAGGGTGACGTTTTCCACGCCGGGTTCCAGGTCACGGGCGACGCCGCGCCCGGAGACCAGAAAATGACCGCGGGCGTTGGCGTCCGGCTCGCGTTGCTGGACGGCGACGGCGACAACCGGGAGGGTTACGCGCTCGGAATCGGCGGTTCCGTCCGCTGGGCCATCCCGCGCTACAACCGCTTCGCCGTCTACGGCGAATACTACTGGGCACCGGACATCCTGAGCGGCGGTGACGCCGAGAAATACGTGGACGGCACGATCCGGCTCGGCTACAGCGTGACCCCCCAGGCCGAGATCTACATTGGCGCCCGTTACACCGGTGCCGATTTCGACAATCGCCCGTCCATCCTGTTCGACACCGGCATGCACGCGGGCATCGACCTGCGGTTTTGATGCAGGCCACCTGCATCAAGGCAGCCGGTCCCATCCGGATTCTTGGCATCGATCCCGGCTCGCGGATCACGGGCTACGGCCTTATCGACTCGGACGGGCGGCGCTCCGTGCATGTCGCCAGCGGTTGCATCCGGACGGGCGATAACAGCCTGGCGCGGCGCCTCCAGACCATCTTCATGGCGGTGCGGGACCTGGTGGCCCGGTACGAGCCCGCCGCCGTCGCCGTGGAGCAGGTCTTCATGGCGCGCAATGCAGATTCCGCACTCAAGCTGGGGCAGGCGCGCTCCGCGGCCATCTGCGCGACGTTCGACGGTGGCGCCGAGGTCTTCGAATACGCCGCGCGGGCGATTAAGCTCGCGATCGTCGGCATGGGTCATGCCGACAAGGGCCAGGTCAGCCACATGGTTACGGTGCTCCTCAATCACCGGGAGCCGCTC
>JBDSWH010000079.1:0-12377 GCA_039926785.1 Gammaproteobacteria bacterium | reverse complement strand
GTACCGGACCTTAGTTGTTTGATTATTTAGTTATTTGGCTGCGACGCGCCCAAATAACTAAATAATCAAACAACTAAGGTCCGGTACCTTTGGCCACGAACTCGGATATGCCGATCGCCACGAACTGCACGCCGATGCAGACGAGCAGGAAGCCCATGATGCCCTTCAGCGAGGCAATGCCGTCGTCGCCCAGCAGGGCCAGCACTCGCCGGGAGGCGCGGAGGATCAGGTAGGCGGACAGCGCCACCGTAAGGATCACCAGCACAGCCGTCACGTAGCCGCCGACTTGTTCGGTCAACGTCGCGGCGCCCGCAATTTGGGTGAAGCCGGTGATCACGACGGACATGGAGCCCGGGCCCGACAGGGTCGGAATCGCGAGCGGCACCAGCGACGGATCCCGGCGCCGGGGCGGCACAGCCGGGTCTGGCTGACGGGCATCCTCATTCGCGAAGAGCAGCCGGAAACCCAGGAACGCAATGATCATGCCCCCCGCCACCCGTAGCGCAGCAAGTGAGATGGAGAAGAATTCCAGGACGAGGGCCCCAGCCCCAAGGCAGACCAGCAGGACGATGCCGGAATTCATGGCCGCCCGCCGGGCAATAGCCGACTGTTCGTCTCGGGGCATGCCGGTCGTCAGGGTGAGGAACAGGGGCACGGCAGCGGGGGGATTCATCATGGCGAACAGGGTCACTATCCCCGTCAGATAGACTTCCAGCCATGGTTGCAGCAGGCTCACCCTTTGTATGCTACCAGCGCGCTTTCAACGGAGTACTGAAATGGCGAAGAAGACCACGGGCAAGAAGCCCTTCCTGAGCGACGTAAAGACCCTTCGCAAGAGGGCACGGCAGCACATCGAGGCCGGGGCGGTGACGCCGGGCTACGGCGCCGACAGGGAGGTGGTGATCCGCCTGCTCAATGAAGCGCTCGCCACGGAGATCATCTGCGTGCTTCGCTACAAGCGCCATTTCTTCATGGCGACCGGGATCAACTCCGAGAGCGTTGCGCAGGAATTCCTGCAGCACGCCAACGAGGAGCAGGCGCACGCTGACGAGATCGCGGGCCGCATCGTGCAGCTGGGCGGGGCGCCGAACTTCTCGCCTGAGGGCCTCGCTTCCCGCAGTCATGCGGAGTACGTGGAGGGCGAGGATCTCGTCGACATGATCAAGGAGAATCTGGTCGCCGAGCGGATCGCGATCGACAGCTACCGGGAGATGATCAACTTCATCGGCAGCAAGGATTCGACCACCCGCCGCATGCTGGAGGGGATCCTGGCGATGGAGGAGGAACACGCCGACGACCTGGCCGGCCTCCTGGAGCAGCTGGGCCGCTAGCGAACAAGAATGGGGACATGCCTAATCCCGCACTGCGGGATTAGGCATGTCCCCATTCTCCCATTCTTCACTTAAACGTCGTAGTCGTCGAAGTCCTCAAGCGCCTTGCGCAGTTGCCGGCGCTCCCGGGCTTCCTCGATCTTGCGGGCCGCAATCAGGTGAAATCCCGGCCGTGGGATTGGTGCCGCGGACGACTGCTGGAATTCAGCCGCCGATTCCCCGGCTTCCGCTGCCTCTTCCGGATTTTCCCACTGAAAGTCGGACGAGTCTGTTTCGCGTTTCGCCATCGCGGATGATCCTGTGACCAACCAGTTCCGGCGAAAGATATTTCAAATGGCTCCCAAGTCAAGCGGCAGGTGGTCATCAACCCGGTTGGCCGTCCTCCGGTGCCCGTCAGTGGGCATAATCAGCGCAGCAATCCGGTGGGGGACCGCATTGAATAATCCGGCCCTGAACCTTATCGTCACCCCGAAGCACATCGGGCAACTTTCAAGGAGTTCGCATGCCTACTCTGATAGAAAAGCACCTGGCATATGTCGACAATGCCACCATCACCGCCCAGAAGCGTCAGCAAAAGCTCTGGAAGGCCGCGATCGCCAAGCGCGGCCGGGGCGGCGTCCTGCCCCTGACGGATCCCGTCCTCGATGAATACATCCAGGCCGTCCGCATGACGGCGTCGCTGATGATCGACATCGAGATGGTACGGGACGAGTACCTGGCGGAGAAGGGCGGCAAGGCCCGGAAGGCCAAGGCCCCTTCCCGCGGCAAGACCCGGCGCAAGGCCGCGAAGAAGCGCTAGTCGCCCCCTGCGGCCGACGTCAGGACGCGGCCTGACCGGCGAGGCGCCGGTTCAGGCGCAGGGCGGTGGGGATGAAGAGCGCGAGGGCGGCGAGGCAGCACACGATCGCCACCGTGTTCGCCGGACCGAAGCCTGCATCCGGCGCAAGGAACAGGCTGGCAATCACGGGGCCGAGGAAGAACCCGCCGATCTGGGCCGTCGGGATCAGCAGGCTGACCTTGCCCGTGTTGTCGCTGAGCGCGATGGTGCCCATCAGGTAGGGGCCAGTGAGGTTCCAGAAGATCTGGAACACCGCGGCCGTCACCGCGAATTGCACGAAACTCATCTGGCCCTGGAGCAGGGCGATCATCGCCACTTGCACCAGTAGTGCCACAGTCACGGGGATAATGCGGCCGATACGATCCCCCAGCCAGGAGGCGGCCAGCGCCCCCGCGGTCGCCACGCCGGTCGATATGCCGAGCGCGACACCGACC
Source organism: Gammaproteobacteria bacterium (assembly GCA_039926785.1). Taxonomy (GTDB): domain Bacteria; phylum Pseudomonadota; class Gammaproteobacteria; order Steroidobacterales; genus SHZI01. The sequence continues at coordinate 9,774 of JBDSWH010000079.1, read as the reverse complement.
TGGGCCGGATCAACGCCAGCACTGGAACCGATGAGTTTGACGAACGCCCAGATGGCGCCGAGGCCCGTGCACCAGATCAGCATCACGGCGAGTGCCGCGAAGGCGGGGCCTGCCGAGCCGCCAGTGCCCGCCGCGGCCTGGTAACCCGCCGTCGCGCCGGGCTGCGGTATCCAACCCACGGTCGCCAGGGTCAGCAAGGCAAAGCCGGCCAGCGGCAGGAGCACGCCGCCGATCCCGCCGTCCTTCGGCAGGGGAAGCAGGAGGAAGCAAAGGACGCCCAGTACGACCTGAGCGGCAATCAGGAAGGCGAAGTTGCGGTCCTTCTGGGCCGTGGCGCTGATGATGCCGATGGCGAGGGTGAAGGCAGTGCCTTCGCCGAGAAAGCCCACCGCGAAGCGCAATGCGGTGAGGGCTCCCGGGCTGGTCACCGAACTGGACGCCACGTTGCCCGCCACCACGACGAGAATGGCGAGGATCGCGGCCGTCCGCCAGCGCACCTTGCCCATCCAGAGCGTGGCTGCCAGCGGCGCCAGTGCGGTACCCAGGGCCTCCACGGCGAACACCCTTCCGGCCACGTCTGGCGAATAGCCCAGCGAGCCGACGAGCGCCTCCGTCATGATCGGCCCCGCCATGATGGCGAACACGCCCACGCAACTCAGCAGGAGGGCGGTAACGATGGTGGTGGGTTTGTCAGCGGCCATGGGGCGATTTCTCTAACGAGATCGGGGAGCCTACTGTACCGCGTGGCAACGCTCGCCGGCGGTCCCTCGCCGGTAGTCCCCCGTCGGTAGTCCCCCGTCGGTAGTCCTAGGGGCGGCGCAGTTCACCGCGGATCGCCCGCACCAGGGCCGCCTCCCGGGAGCGGATCCGGTCGCGCAGGCCGGCCACTGCCACGACCAGCGGCGCGGGAAGGGCACCGCGCAAGCCATCCGGCAATGTCACGCAGACGGCGCCCACTCCCGGCAGGAAAAGATCGTAAGCGGCGAGGAACCCTGCGACGCGGGCGTGCGGGAGATCCCGCGCCAGGGATTGCAGCAGGCGCCGCCCGGCGGCCGAACGCTCCTTTTGCAGCCAGCCAGTGACCAGGCGCGACGCTTCGGCCCCGGGCAGCGCCGCCAGCAGCGCGCGGCCGACGGCCGTGCGCCACGCTGCCACCCCGAGGCCGGGCTCCAGCTGAAGGGCCACGGGGTGCCGGGCCTTCCGGACGTAGAGGATCTCCACGTGACCGTCCCGAAGCGCGGACAGGCTCGTGGTCTCCTCCGTGAGTCCGGCGATGCGATCGAGCGCCAGGGTGAGCCCGGCCGGCAGTCGTTGTTCGCCAGCCAGCCACTGGCCCAGGGCCGGGACCCGGGGCGACGGCCAGTAGGTCCGCGCCGCGGCGGCGTAATCCAGGTACCCCAGGCTGACCAGCGTTTTCAGCAGCGCCCGCATGCTGGGCTGGGGAATGTCCAGGCGCCGGCCGATCTCAGCCGCCCCGAGGGGCTGCCGTTCCTCACCAAACAGTTCGATGACCCGGAAGGCCCGGGCCACCGATTTGCTGATGGAGACCGGCTCAGCCACCACCACCCGTCTCCCCACGGGCCGACCGGAGTTGCCGGTCGAGCCCGTAAAAGAGGAGGGCGACCGCGCTCAGCAGCGAGGCCACCGCCGGGATCGCGACGGCCGCGAGAACGATGCCGCGGTCTCCTCCGGCGGAACTGAGGACGAGTCCCAGCAGGAACGGGCCCATAGCGGATGCGAGCTTTTCCGCAATGCTGTAGACGGCCGAGAACATTGCCTCGCGCCGCAGTCCGGTGCGCCGGAAATCGTTCTCGATGGTGTCGGGGAGCATGGACTGGGCGGCCAGCGTCAGGCCACCGGTAGCCAGGCCGGTCAGGAAGCCACGGCCGAGAAAGAGTGCGGTCGCTTCATCCGGCGTCGCGAGCAGCCACGACAAGAGGACAGGCAGGTAGCAAGCCACTGCCACCAAGTAGGCCGCGCGCTTGCCTGAGCGCCGGCTGACCGCGAGCCACAAGGGCATCGAGACAATGCTGCCCGCTGCTGACGCGAGCACGAAGCCGCCCATGGAAGACTCCGGCCGGTCGAGGACCTGCGTGACGAGGAACGCCAGCGAACTCATCGAGACGGCCACGCCGACCAGGTGGCAGAACTTCGAGATGATCAGGGTGACGAAAGGCCGGTTGCCGAACGCACTCTGCCAGGCTGCCGCGAGACCGCCCGCCGACGCTTTGTTCAGGTCCGGGAGGGTGCCGCGCGCATCCCGCGTTCCGGCGAAGCACGCGAGCATGGTCGCCAGGATCAACGCGCCGACGATCCAGCTCATGCGCGCATAGCCACCGGGCCCGCCGCCGAAGGCAAACACCAGCACCGGCGCGAGCGCGCCGCCGGCCAGGATACCGAGGGTCAGGAAGATGGTGCGCGCCGACATGAGGCGCGACCGCTCGTGGTAGTCGTCCGTCATTTCGGCCGGCATGGCGAGGTACGGGATACCGAACAGCGTATAGCCGGTCGCGTAGAGCACGAGCGCACCGACGGCGCCCAGCAGCAGGCCCGGTCCCGATGCGGCGGGCGGATTGAACAGGAGGACGAACGCAGCGCCGCTGACCAGGGCGCCGGTCAGCAGCCACGGACGCCGCCGGCCCCAGCGACTCCGGGTGCGGTCGCTGACCCAGCCCATCAGCGGGTCGGTGGCAATGTCGTAGATCTTGGCCGCGAGGATCAGGGAGCCGGCGACGCCGGGGTCTATGCCCAGCACAGTGCTCAGGTAGAAGAGCGCGAGGAACGAGATGCCGTTGTGGAGTGTCGACGCGCCGAGCGACCCGATGCCCCATCCCAGGACGAGACGGAGTGGCAGCGCCTTGCCCGACTGCTCGCCTGCCGTCTGGCCGGACGTTTGGTCGGACATTATGAATATAACCGTGACATTATCAGTCTGTTGATCCTGCCCGAACGCCGGCCTAGTATCCAGTCATGGAAACCGGCCTGATCGATACCGACCACGACGAACGCGCGCGCGAGCGCTTCGTCATTGCCCTGAACAGCTGGGTGCAGACGTGCCTCGCCGCCGGCAGCCAGCAGGTGTGCTCGCAGGTCGTGCTGCCGGAGCTCGGGATTGGTACTGGCCGCACTCCGTTGTCTGACCGGGAACGCCAGGCCCTGCGCCGGCGGATGGAGCAGGAGCCCCTGCACCGCTACTGGCTGGTGATGATGCAGGTCTGGCAGGACCTGTTGTGGCGCTACGTGGGGCAGTCCGTGGACCGGCAACTTCCCGCCCTGGTCGCCGCCTGCCTGCCGCGTCCCGGCGATCGAGGCACGCTGACGCTCGACCCGGCACTCGAACTCCCGCGCTACCAGTCCGCGGTCGACAACCACTCGCTTCCCGGCGGGTATCACGCGGAGGTCGGCGACGACGATGTGCGCCAGGGCGCCATCTACGCGCAGTCGTCGAATGCCTATCTCCTCAACCGCACCGGGGCCCGGCACGATTACCGGGGTCAGACGGTCATCGCCCACCTGCTGGGCCGCTGGCCCGAGCTGGCGACGGAGAGCGGCGCTCCCCGTCGCATCCTCGACCTGGGTTGCCTCGTTGGTGCCAGCACGCTGGCTTACGCGGAGCAGTTTCCGGGCGCGGAGATCCACGCCGTCGATACGTCAGCTCCCGCCTTGCGGTTCGCCCACGGACTCGCCGAGCGCCGTGGCCTGACGGTGCACTATCACCAGCAGAATGCCGAGCACCTGGCATTCGCGGACGGCAGTTTCGACATGGTCGTGTCTCACGCCCTGCTGCACGAGACGTCCCAGTCCGCGGTGAAGGCCATCCTCCGGGAGTGCCAGCGGGTCCTGCGCCCCGGCGGAGTGACGGCCCATGCCGAGGTGCCGGCACGGGTCGAGGTGATGTCGCCCTGGGAACAGCTCCGGAGCGGTTATGAAGGTTGGTACAACCAGGAACCCTTCTGGAACGCGTTGACGGAGCTGGACCTGGCGGGCCTGGCCACCACCGCCGGTTTTGCCGACGCCCGGCAGGGGTTCCAGCAGACCGCAACCGACGGCCGGCGCGACGCGGCGGTGAAGCGCTTCGTGCCCGTCGCCGAGGGCACGATGGATCTCGGCAACTGGTTCCTCATGTCGGCGCGCAAGTCGGCCACGACGAAAGGAGCCGACTGTGGCTGAAGACCGCTCCCGTGACCGCTCCTATTACCGTACCGAGTACGTCCTGTCCGGGCGACCCAAATTCTTCGACGACCCCGTCACCGACCAGCTGCTGGCAATGATTACGGCGCTGCTCGGCGAGGTTTGCGTACTCCGCGAACGCCTCGACACCGTGGAGCGGCTGGCCGAGCAGCGCGGGCAGTGGCAGCGCGAGGACGTGGATCGCTACGAGCCTGATCCGGCCGCGGAACAGGCCCGGGATGCACTGCGCAAAGGGGCCGTCGCGCGGGTATTCTCCGTGCTCAATGAAGAGATCGCACGGCTCAGGCATGCAGCCAGTCCGTAAGGCCTACCATCTCGTCAATGTGTACCTCGGACGCGGGGAGCTTCTGGTGTGAATTGTGGCGGTGTTGTCAGGAGCGGACTGGCCCTATCACTCTTGGTGGCTGGCTGGCTGGCTGCACTGCCGGGCGAGGTGGCAGCGGCGGATTGCGCGGCCCTGCTGCGTGAGTCTTTTGCCACGCTGCCGGATGCCCCGACAACCATCAGCAGTGCCGTGGATGTACCCGCGTCTGCCGAACTTCCGGCCCATTGCCAGGTGCGGGGCTTCGTCGCGCCCCAGGTGCGCTTCGAGGTTCGACTGCCGCGGGACTGGAACGGGAAGTTCCTGCACCAGGGGTGCGGCGGCCTGTGCGGTGACGTGCAGCCTGCCACCTGCGACGACGCGGTGGCACGGAATTACGCCATCGCCGTCACTGACATGGGCCATCAGGGCCAACCCTGGCAGTCCGCCTGGGCATACAACAACCTGCCGGCGGAGATCGACTTTGCCTACCGGGCGACGCACGTCGTCACGGTCGCCGCGAAGGCGATCATCACCCGTCACTATGGTCGCTCCCCGACCCGGGCCTATTTCCGCGGCTGCTCGACCGGCGGGCGCCAGGGGCTCGTGGAGGCCCAGCGCTTTCCCGGCGACTTCGACGGCATCATCTCCGGCGCGCCGGTGCTCGACGAGACCGGCGTGGGCGGTTTGCACCTCATGTGGAGCGGCCAGGCAAACCTGGATGCGCAGGGCAAGCCATTGCTGGATCCGGCTCACGTGGAGCTGCTGCATTCGGCGGTGCTCAGGGCCTGTGACGGGCGGGACGGAAGCCGCGACGGCATCCTGGACGATCCCCGCCGCTGCACGTTCGATCCGTCGGCGCTGGCCTGTGCCGGTGACGTGGCCGGGTCGGACTGCCTCACGGCCGCGCAACAGGCCGCGGTGCGCCGCATCTACGACGGTGCCCGCAACTCCCGCGGTGAAGCGCTGTTCGCCGGTGGCATGTCCCGGGGCTCAGAGTACGAATGGGTGCCGAATTTTGTCGGCCGTAACGGCCCCGCCGTGTTCGCCCCGGGCGGGCCGATCCGTGAGCTCTACCAGTACCTGATGTTCATGCCCGATCCCGGTCCCAACGCGCCGGTCACCACCTTCGACTTCGACGCCGACCCGCCGCGGCTGGCCCTGATGGAGACGCTGTACACGGCGCAGAATCCGGACCTGACCGCCTTCCGCGCCCGGGGCGGCAAGCTGATCCTCTATCACGGCTGGGACGACGCGGAGATTCCGCCGGCGCTGATGCTCCGCTACTTCGAACGCGTGCAGCAGACGATGGGCGGTGCCGCCCCCACGCGGGAATTCGCGCGGCTCTTCATGCTGCCCGGCGTAGCTCACTGCCGACGGGGACCCGGCGCGGACACGGCCGACTGGCTGACGTACCTGGAACGCTGGGTGGAGCAGGGCACGGCACCCGACGCCGTGGACACGTTCCACCTGGCCAAGGAACAGAACTACCTGGGATTGCCGCGGCCGCGCTTTCCGTTGCCGGTGGCGGACTACGACCGCTCGAGGGTGATTCGCCCCTTCCGGGATTGACCGCTCTGCAGTGGGCGGTCAGCCCACCCGGCTGGTAGCCGTCACCGCTGGCGCCACCTCGTTGGCCACGAGCCGGATTGCCGACTCCGGATCGCCGTAGAGACGCAACCCGATCTCCGTCACGCCGGCGGCGCGGAAGGCCAGCAGCTCGTCGATTACCGCCTTGAGATCGCCGCTGATTCCCGTCAGCGTGAGGCCATCCACCAGCGCATCCAGGATCTTCTTCGGCACGACGTCCGCCGGGTCGTCGCCGCGCTGGTAAGCCAGTGCGAGGCCCGGCAAGTTCTTCGTGATCAGGTCGCAGGCTGCGGCGTCCACGAAGGGCGCATTGCGGGCCCGTTCCCAGATGCCCCGGACCCAGAGCTTGCGGCGGGCCTCGGCGTAGGCCGCGTCCCGGTCCGGCTTCACGTGCCAGGCGAGCAGGTTGTTGATGGCCAGTGTGCCGGCAGGCCGGCCCGCGGCCGAGGCGGCTTCGCGCAACATCGTGATTGTTCCGGCGATATGGGGCAGGGAGACGTCGCTCAGCATCACGCCGTCGGCCAGTTCGGCGGCGAGCGCCAGCATCCGCGGCCGGTTGGCAGCCACGTACAACCGGGGTGCGGGTGCCGTGGCCCAGTCGGGCAGGTAGTGCTGCACCTGGAACAGTTCACCGTTGAAGTTGAGCGGCGCCGTGGGTGAGAGGGCGTGCAGGAATTCCATGCACTCCCGGACGCCCTGGAGCATGCGCGGGTGCGTGGCGCGCCGGTCGGGCTTAAGGCCCATCCCGATCATCGTGCCACCACCACCACCGATCACCAGGTTGGCGCGGCCGCTCGACAGTTCGTTGAGGGTCAGCAACGCGTTGGCGATCTTCAGCGGGTGCAATTCGAACGGGCTGATGGCGACGGGCCCCATCCGAATCGCCTGCGACTCGCGGGCCAGCAGCGAAAAGGCCAGGAATGGGTCGCGCGCCGAGAGGATGTTGGGCGCCCACACGGAGTCGAAGCCGAGCTGCTCGGCGAGCCGGCCCAGGTCCCGGAAGCGTTCCGGGGAATCGGGCTCGAAGATGAAGTGGATGCGCATTGGAATCTGCTGGATCGGCCGTTAGGGGCGGGTCAGCGCGTGCCGCCCGCCGGCGCCAGGCCCAGCCCCTGACGGGTCTCGTCCCGGGCGGCAGCGAAGTCGGCCTGGAACCCCGGTGTCTGCAGCAATACGGCGGCGGTGATCTTGCCGGCCGTGCATCCGGCTTCCACATCGGTGGGGTAGTGCACGCCGCCCACAATCCGGTGCAAGCCGAATTCACTGCCCCTCTTCAGCAGCGCGTCACGCTGTTCCGGAACGATCACGCCAAGGAGAACCGCAGCCAGGCAACCGTACATCGAGTGGCCGCTGGGATACGACCCGTCCGTCGAGACACCGACGATCGGCTGCACGCGCTCGCTCACCCGGTACGGCCGGGGTCGTTGCCAGTGTTCCTTGGCCCGCAATCCAATCTGGCTCGCATCCAGCGCCACGGCCTTGAACAGTGCCTGCGTCTTCGGCAGGCGGTCGCCGCGGAACGCCGGCCCGAGCACGTCCGAGAAGCGGAACACGGAAACCACGGCATCGGCCTTCGACGCGGCGACGCTGTCCGGCGTGCGCGCGTCCTGGGCACGAATCACGGCATCCAGATCCTGCTGCGCCACTGCCGAGCCGGCGGCTGGCGGCGGCCCGAGGAATTGCACGAGATCCACGGCTGTGGGGCCGATGTATCGGGCCTCGTAGGCTTGCGCATCGGCAACAAGAAACGGCAGGGCGATCAGGATCGCCCACTCGCGCAATACTTTCAGCCGCTGGCTCACCCGGCAGGCTGGTAGCGCTCGAAGTGCGGAAGCACGTGCTCCGCGACGATCTTCAAGCCGGCCATGGGTTCGTCGAACAGGCGGATCGAGAGCTCAGTGAGGCCGGCCTTCTCGAAGACCCGGAAGCGCGCGATCTGCTGATCGATGTCTCCCATGTCGCCGGCGGACGAGCACGCCGCGATCAGGCGGTAGACGATCGACTCGGGCACGTCTTCGATCTTGCCGGAGCGGGTCCAGAAGGCCTTGGCGAAGTTCTGCCACTTGTCGATGACCAGCTGGCGCTCTTCGGCGGTCACGTAGGGTTCCATGTCGTACTTGGGCGGCAGCAACTCGCCGCGGAAGACCAGTTCGCGGCGGGCCTCGTACATGGACTTCTCGCGATCAGCCTTGATGTGCCAGGCCCAGAAGTTGCCAATGCGGAAATCCTCAGCCGGCGTCGCTCGGGCGGCGAGGCCAGCGCGCACGTACTCCATGTGGTGACCAATTTTCTCGGGCGTCACGTCGCTCATCTGCGTGCCGTCGGCAACCTTGCCCGCCATCTCGAGCATCTTCGGGCCGGTGGAGCACGTGAAAATCCCGGGTTTCGGCGCCTTGGCCCAGCCGCTCTTCAGGGGGCGAGTCAGCTTGAACAGTTCGCCCGGATAACCCTGCACAAACTGGCCGGAGCAAACCTGCTTCACCATCTCGACGGCTTCGCGCACACCTCGAAGCATGCGCTGGGCCTTGGGGTCCATTTTGATGCCGGTAGCGCCCATCACGGAACCACCGCCGCCGATGGCCACGACCGCGCGGCCCTTGCTGAGCTCGTTGACAGTCAGCAGGGCGTTGGCGATCTTCAGCGGGTGCATCTCGTAGGGACTCACCGCGAGGATGCCGAGCTTGATTTTCGTCGTCGCCAGGGCTGCTGGCACCAATGCGACAAAGGCATCCGGATTCTGGTGGTAGTTCGAGTGCCACAGTGTTCGGAAGCCATAGTTTTCGGCGGCCACTGCGATTTCCGCCACCTGGGCGGGGGTCAAGTCGGGCTCGAGAATGATATCGATTTGCATGGGAGGTACCGGACCGTGTTCAGGTTGGTTATTGTGCGGCGACAGAATAACTAAACCACCGGTGTCCGGTACCTTTTCGGTGATTTTCTACGCGGGAGCGCCATTCCATGAACGTCGACGTCGTCCTCAATGCGCTGTCCACCCCCGAAGATCTGGCCCGGCTGGCCGTGCAGGCCGAGGCCGCCGGTGTGGGGACGGTGTGGACGGCCAGCTACCTGGCATCGCGGGATCCCTGGTCGAACCTGGTGGCCGCCGCGCAGGCCACAACCCGGATCGGCCTGGGCGCGATCGCCGTCAACCCCTACGACACCCACCCCGTCCGCATTGCCACGGGACTGCTGACCCTGAATGAATACGCCCGGGGCCGAGCCCGCATCGTCGTCGGTGGCGGTGGCGAGGCGTTGCAGGCGCTGGGCATCAAGCCGGAGCGGCGGGTGCGGGCCGTCGGCGAGTGCGTCCAGATCCTGAAGGGTGTGACGCCGGGTACGCCGTTTTCCTTTGCGGGCGAGGTCCACCGGGTGCAGGGCTACAACCCGTTCTGGGCCAAGGCGCCGAAGCCGCCGGTGTACGTGGCGGTGAACAAGCCCCAGATGCTCCGTATGGCGGCGCGCCTTGGTGACGGCATCATGCTGTCCGACCTCACGCCACCCATCTGCGCGGAGCGCATCGGCTGGGTTCGTAACCATCTCCGCGAGTTCGGCCGGGATTCCGACCCGTTCCGCTACTACAACTTCGTGGCCTGGCACGTCTATTCCGACCGCGAGCGCGCCGTGCGCGAGGCGAAAATGTGGCTGGGTTACCGGGGACTTTTCCGGCGCTGGGTGCTGAACACCTTCATGAC
>JBDSWH010000078.1:0-6176 GCA_039926785.1 Gammaproteobacteria bacterium | reverse complement strand
GCTCGCGGGGGTCGGTGCCGTCTGGGTTCTTTGTCCCGCACCCTGGCCAGGTCGGTGGCTGGGTGTTGCCATGCTGCTGGGAATGCTGGCGCCGGGCGTGTCGCCGGTTTCCCCGGGCGGACTGCGTGTCACAGTGCTGGATGTCGGCCAGGGACTTTCCGTCCTGGTGCAGACGGCGGATCACGCGCTTCTCTACGACGCGGGGCCGGCCTTTCGCGCGAGTGATGCCGGGGAGCGGGTCGTGGTTCCCGCCTTGCAGGCCCTGGGTGTGCGCGAGCTCGACGTCCTCGTGATCTCCCACGCGGATGCCGACCATCGGGGCGGGGCGCGCAGCGTACTCGAACGCTACTCGCGGGCCCGGGTAGTAGGCCCTGTCGGGGGCCGGCGTGTTGTCGCTGCCGGGCCCAATGCCTGCCACGCGGGAATGGCGTGGCGCTGGGATGGAGTCGACTTCCGGGTGCTGCATCCGGCCGCCCACGAGACCGAACTGGATGACAACGCCGGTTCCTGCGTGCTCCGCATTTCGGCGCCGGGTGCGAGCCTGCTGCTGACCGGCGACATCCCCGCGTCCATCGAAGGCGAGCTGGCCTCGCTCGCGAAGTTCAGCGCCGTGGACCTCCTGCTCGCCCCGCACCACGGCAGCCGCACGTCGTCGTCAGCGCCTTTGGTGCAGGCTACGCGGTCCCGTTACGTGGTCTTTGCGGTCGGCTACCGCAACCGGTGGCACTTTCCCGCCCGCGAAGTTGTTGACCGCTGGCGCCAGTCCGGTGCCTGTCTCCTGAGTACGGCGGAGGCCGGTGCCTTGCAGCTGGAGACCGGCCCGGATACGGGATTCCGTCTCGTGCGGGCCGAACGTGTGGCCGCGTCCGGAGTCTGGCTGGCGCGGCCGGCAGAGATGGCGAGTTGCCGCTGAATGCGCGCGGGCGCGGCCGCCTGTGACGCCTCCGGGAGCCCGATGTATAGTGGCGCCCGACTGGTGCGGAACGGGTGCGCATGCTCGAGATCGTGATTGCCGGCGGCTGGGTGATGTTGCCCATCATGCTCTGTTCCGTCGTGGCGGTGGCGATCACACTGGAACGCCTCTGGACCCTGCAGCCCAGCCGCGTGGTTCCCCGGGACCTCTCCCGGCAGGTGTGGGACTGGGTCAGCACGAACCAGCTCAACCACCAGCACATCCAGGACCTGCGAACGAACTCTCCGCTGGGACAGGTACTCGCCGCGGGACTGGTCAGCCGCCAGCAGGATCGCTCGATCATGAAAGACGCGGTCGAGGACACGGGTCGCCACGTCGTCCACGAACTGGAGCGCTACCTGAATACCCTGGGGTCGATCGCGGCGGTATCACCGCTGCTCGGCCTGCTCGGCACCGTCACCGGGATGATCCGCTCCTTTGCCGCGCTCACCACCAATGGGGCCAGTGACCCGGCGACACTGGCCGGTGGAATTTCCGAGGCGCTCATTACGACCGCGGCCGGACTCATGGTCGCCATTCCCGCACTCATCGCCTACCGGTACCTGCGGGGGCGGGTGGACGCGCTGGTCATCCAGATGGAGAAGGAAGCCATCGCGATGGTGGAGGCCCTGCAGCGCAAGCAGTTCGTCGACACCCTGGGCCGGTCGGGCAGATGAAACTGGGTAACCGCAGGCTGCGCGAAGAGCCGGAACTCAATGTCGTGTCCCTGGTCGACGTGGTTCTCCTGCTGCTCATCTTTTTCATGCTCACGACGACCTTCATCCGTCCGTCCCAGATTGCCATCCGCCTGCCGCAGGCCGGGGTAAGCTCCGATATGCCCGCCGGCCGGGATGAACTCGAGCTCTCCATCACGGGGCAGGGCGAATTCCGGGTGAATGGCCGGGCGCTCGTGGATTCCCGGGCCGAGACTCTTGAAGCGGCGATCCGCAAGGTCATTCCCCAGGTCAAGGCCCGGCACGTGACGATCAGCGCGGACGGTCGGGCCAGTCACCAGGATGTGGTGACGGCCATGGATGTGGCCGGGCGCCTGGGCTTCGTCGAGGTCCGGATCACGACGGTAAGGTCGCGGCCACCGGAGTGACGGGACCGTGAGCCGCACCAGTCCGCCCATCCTGGTGCCCTCGGCCATTTACCGGCGCCTGTTGGATTTTGCCCGGCCGCATTGGGGCGTCTTCATCTTCGCCGCCATTGGCATGGCGTTCTATGCCGCTACTGACACCGGCTTTGCCTGGTTGGTGAAGCAACTACTCGCCAGCATCGAGGCGCCGGTCGGCACCCAGGATCCACAGGCCGAACTCATACGGCGCTGGCTGCCCCTGGGCATCATGGTGCTCTTCCTGGTCCGGGGCGCGTCCGAGTTCGCCACGACCTACAGTCTGGGCTGGATTGGCCGACAGGTGATCAAGTCGGTCCGCACCCTGGTGTTCAACAAGTTCCTGCACCTGCCCACCCGGTTCTACGACGCATCGTCCACGGGCACGCTACTCTCCAAGCTCACGTTCAATATCGAGCAGATGGCGGATGCGGCGTCCAACGTCGTGACCGTGCTGATCCGGGACAGCCTCACGGCCGTCGGGCTCGTGGTCTACATGGTCTACCTGAGTCCACCGCTGTCCGCTTTCGTCTTCGTCGCCGCGCCCTTGCTGGCGATTCTCATTCGCGTGCTAAGCCGCATGTTCCGGCGCTACAGCACACGCATCCAGGAGTCGATGGGCGATCTCACCCGGATCACCGGGGAGACCCTGCAGAGCCACCGTGTCATCAAGATCTTCAACGGCCAGGATTACGAGGGGCGCCGTTTTGAAACCGCCAACGAACACAACAGGCGCATGAACATGCGCCTGTTTGCCACCCGTGCTGCCGGCGACGGCGTGACGGCACTCCTGGCGGCCGTCGGCATGGCCGGGATCGTGTTCGTGGCGAACCAGGACTCGGTGCGCGCGGCACTGGACATCGGGGACTTCGGCGGGTTCATCACCGCGCTGCTGCTGCTCATGCGCCCACTTCGGGCGCTCACGGGCGTGAACGTATCCCTGCAGCGCGGGATCGCCGCGGGCGAGAGTGTCTTCCAGGTGCTGGACGAGGAGGAGGAGCGAGACACAGGCACCCTGGCACCCGTGCGCATCCGCGGGCAGGTGGAGTTCCGTGACGTCAGCTTCCAATACGTGGCCGAGAAGGGCCTCGTGCTCCGGAACGTGAACCTTCGGGTACCGGCGGGGCAGACCGTGGCCATCGTCGGCAAGTCGGGCAGCGGCAAAACCACCCTTGTGGGACTGCTGCCCCGCTTCTACGACGCCGAGCACGGCGCCGTCCTGCTCGACGACCGGCCGGTGCAGGAGTACACCCTCACGGCGCTGCGCAACCAGATCAGCCTGGTCAGCCAGGAGGTGGTGCTGTTCAACGACACCATCGCCGGCAACATCGCCTACGGCACGCTCAGCACCGTCTCCCGCACCCAGGTTGAAGCCGCGGCCCGCGCCGCCTACGTGGACGAGTTCACCGACCAGTTGCCGCAGGGGCTGGACACCTGGGTGGGGGATCGCGGGGTGTTGCTCTCCGGTGGGCAGCGGCAGCGGATCGCCATCGCGCGGGCCCTGCTCAAGAACGCGCCGATCCTCATCCTGGATGAGGCGACCTCGGCCCTCGACACCGAGTCCGAACGCCGCATCCAGCAGGCGCTCGGTCGCCTGATGCAGGACCGCACCACCTTCGTGATCGCCCATCGCCTGTCGACGATCGAGCAGGCCGATCGCATTCTCGTGATGGCGGACGGGGGCATCCTGGAGTCCGGCACCCACGCGGAGTTGCTGGCCGCCGGCGGCCACTACGCCCACCTCCACAAACTGCAGTTCCGGGATGACGCCGCCTGACGGCCCGCGCGGCCGGGAGTCCTCGCTCCAGGCACTGTGGTATGGGGGCTCGCCACTGGCGTGGCTGCTGCTGCCTTTGGCGGGCCTGTTTGCCGTCGGCATGGCCGCGCGGCGCTACGCCTACAGGCGGTGCTGGTTGCGTGTGGAGAAGATCGGCGTACCCGTGATCGTGGTGGGCAACATCTCAGTGGGCGGCACGGGCAAGACACCGGTCACCGGCTGGCTGGCGGGGCTTTGCCGTGAAGCCGGTCTGCGGCCCGGCATCGTCAGCCGCGGGTACGGCGGGCGACCGTCCGTGGAACCCCGCATGGTCAGTCCCGAGGACGAGGCGGCCGACGTCGGCGACGAGCCGTTGTTGCTCCGCCGGCAGACGGGCGTACCCGTCTGCGTGCATCCGGACCGGGTGGCGGCCGGCCGACGGCTGGTGGCGGAGGGCGTCGACGTGGTCATTGCGGACGACGGACTCCAGCACTACCGCCTGCACCGGGACCTGGAGATTGCCGTGCTCGACGGCGAGCGGCGGCTCGGCAACGGGTGGCTCCTGCCCGCCGGGCCCCTGCGCGAGCGCGCCGCGCGCTTGCGGACGGTGGACCTGGTGCTCGTCAATGGCGGCGTGCCCGGGGCGGGCGAGTACGGCCTCGAGACTACCATCGGCGGCCTGCGGCTGCTCGATGGCAGTGCGCACGGCACACTTGAGTTGCTGCGTGGTCAGGCCGTACGCGTGGTCGCCGGGATCGGCAATCCTGGCCGCTTTCACGCCCAGCTCGCCGCGGCCGGACTGCGGGTCCAGCCGGTCGCGGTGCCCGACCACGGGCGGGTCGACCTGGCAGCGCTGGCCCGCGACAGCGCCGTGCCGATCGTCATGACGGAGAAGGACGCCGTAAAGTACCGGCCGGTCCATGGCGGCTGCCCCGTGTGGGTGGCGGCGCTGGAGCTTCGTGTGCCGGCAGCAGTCAGCGAGCGAGTGCGGAAGCGCCTGCGCGCCTTCAAACAGCAGGGACGGACGGATGGCTGAAGTGAACTTTCGCGTGGTGATCCCGGCGCGTTACGCGTCGACGCGGTTTCCGGGCAAGCCGCTGGCGCTGCTCGCCGGGCGCCCGATCCTGGAGCACGTGTGGCGGCAGGCGCGACGGAGCGGGGCTGAGGACGTGGTGGTCGCGACGGACGACGAGCAGATCGCGAGGGCGGCCCGTGCCTTTGGCGCGGACGTGCAACTTACGGACGTCAGCCACCGGTCCGGTACCGAGCGGGCTGCCGCAGTGGCCGCCGCGCGGGGCTGGCCGGACGAGACTCTGGTGGTGAATTGCCAGGGTGACGCGCCGCTGGTTCCGCCGGCCAGCATCGATCAGGTGGCGGACTTGCTGGCCCGGTCTCCGGGCGCTGCAATCTCGACGCTTTGCACGCCCATCACGACGATCGAGGACTACCGCAGTTCCCATGTCGTGAAGGTCGTGTGCGACCAGAACGGTCGCGCCCTGTATTTCAGCAGGTCGCCCATTCCAGCGAACAGCCATGCCGATTCTGGCGACGCCGTGCCGAGGAGCTTCCGTCATGTGGGCCTCTACGGCTACCGCGCTGGCCCGCTGCGCCAGCTCGCGACCGCGCCACCGTGCGCGCTTGAGGTGGCCGAGAGTCTGGAGCAGTTGCGCGCCCTGTGGCTGGGCATGGAGATCCGGGTCGCCCTGGCCCGGGACTCGCTGGGCCCGGACGTGGACACGCCCGAAGATCTGGAACGTGCGGCGGAGTTCCTGCGCCGCAAACCCGGGGTCCCCTAGAAATTACCCCGGACGATTGCCATGCCGCGCGTCATTGCGCGATATCCGGCAGCAGTTTGAGTGATACGCCTACGCCGCCCCCTTCGCATTCACTCCACGCTGAAGGCCCCTGTTATTGGATGGTGGACGAAGTGAACAAGAATCAGGTCAAAGGCACAGCCAAGGACGTCGCCGGCAAAATCCAGAAGGAAGCGGGCAAGCTGACGAACAGTCCCTCTCAGCAGATCAAGGGTGCGGCGAAACAGGTCGAAGGAAAGGTGCAGAAGGGTGTGGGCAACGCCCAGCAGTCTGCGGAGGATGCCGAAAAGCGCAATCGGCGCCATTGACCGATTCTCGGGCCTAGGGACATTGGTGCCAGGTCGTCGAGCGGCGACTGCCTGGCACCTTATTGCGTCTTCAAATTGAGTCGCCGTGGCGCATTGTTGTGCATACTGTCCGAGGTTGGTGGGTCTGCACCGTCGATGAGCCGCTAGCGCCACTGTCGCATGAGCAAGCCATTGATCCTGATCGTGGGCATGGGCCCCGGAATTGGTGCGGCGATCGCGCGTCGCTTCGGTC
>JBDSWH010000077.1:0-4731 GCA_039926785.1 Gammaproteobacteria bacterium | reverse complement strand
GATATTGGGCGCCTTCGCCGTGACGTTGGTGTCCTGGATCTGGAGCGTGGGGTTCTATGTACTGAGCCCGGTGCCCTACTGGACCATGTCGCGAACGCTGGACGACAGGGCCGCCGGCGCTGCGCTCCTCGAGCATTTCCCTGAAAGCGGCACCTACATCCTCCCGGGGCGCGCCAGCGGCACGGAGGTACGCGGCGACATGCGGGCTAACGGCCCCGTAGCCACCGTGTATCTGGTCAGGGAGGGCCGGCCCCAGTCGTCGCCGCTGAAGACGGCGCTCGGCACCTTGCAGGGCATCGTGATCGGACTGACCCTCGGCGTGGCGATGCTGATGCTGAACCGCTACACGACGAAGTACTGGAACCACGTGGCCATCTGCACCACCGTTGGCCTCGCCTATTCCGCCTACCCTCGCATCGCAGACATCGTTTTTTCCGACTTCCCGCCCGGCTACCAGTGGATGATGATCTTCTCGGACTTCGTGAGTTTCACGCTGATGATCATGGTCATGGCGTGGTTCACGCGGCCGCGATTGGCGACCCCACAAGCTGGCGATAAAATCCGGTAATTATTTCAGCGCTCACGCACGGGAGCCCGTCATGCAACGCACAATGTCTCTGGTCTTCCTCCTCATCTTCGCCACGGCCATCTCAGCGGCACCGGCGGGCCCTCCGTCTACCAGCGCCGTCGACTCGACCGAGTTCGCGCGCCTGAAGACGCTGGCAGGCACGTGGCTGCTGACTGATGACGCGGGCAAGCCGACGACGAACGTGGGCAGTGTCTTCGAGGTGGTGGCGATGGGCCACAGCATCCGGGAGACCATGTTCCCCGGCACGCCCGAGGAGATGGTGAACATGTATTACCGGAATGGTCCGGCCACCGAGATGGTGCATTACTGCGCCAGCGGCAATCAGCCCCGGCTCCGCATCAGCGCTTCCGGGCCCGCGGTGCTGACCCTGAACTTCATCGACGCCACCAATCTCAGTTCGCCGGACGCGGAGCACATGCGCTCGGCCACCTATTCCCTGGAAGGCAACGACAGGCTCCGTACTGAATGGCAGTCCTGGAAGGATGGCAAGCCGTCGGGCACCACGGTATTCAGGCTGGTGCGTCAGCCGGCAACCTAGCCTCTGACTCGCGGCCCACGTTGGCCGGGACATGGCGCTGCCCGAGCACGTGGCGTCGGAAAAACGCGGCGATCTCATTCGCGGCCGCCTTGGACTCAGGGACGTCCGGGTTCCCCTGCCAGACGTGCCACATGCCCTCCCACACGTCGAGCGTGACGTCCACGCCGTCGGTGCGGGCCTTGCGGGCGAGGCGCACCGAGTCACTCAGGAGTACCTCCCGGGTACCCACCTGCACCAGCAGCGGCGGGAAACCGCGCAGATCCGCAAACACCGGCGAAACCTTTGGATCGCCGGGCTCCTGCCCGCCCAGGTAGGCGGACCACCGCGCGGGGGCGTCGCCCGACAGGATCGGATCGGCCGTCCCCAGGGTGACGCGGGTGTCGCCAGAGCCAGTCATATCCGTGACAGGCGAGAGAACAGCGATCGCCGCTGGCGCCGGGAGGCCCGCATCCCGCGCGGCCAGTACCAGGACCAAGGCAAGGTCCCCGCCCGCGGAATCGCCGAGCACGCCGATGTCTCGCGCTTTGTAACCTTGCTTCAACAACCAGCGGTACGCCGCCAGTACATCGTTTGCCGCCGCCGGGTAGGGATGCTCCGGAGCCAGGCGGTAGTCCACCGAGAGAACTGGCAGGCCGGTGGCCGGCCCGATGCGCAGGGGCAGGGCCAGATCGGTCGTGGCGGACCCCAGGATGAAACCGCCGCCGTGGATATAGAGCAGTACCTTGCCCTTGCGGACGGGCACCGGCGTGTGCACCCACACCGCCGGCACGCCGCCGGCGTCGATAGCCTCCAGCGTGTAATCGTCGCGAATGCGGCGCGCACTGGCCAGGAACATCCTACCCAGCCCGTTGCGTAGCCTCTCCATCACCGCGGGGTCGCCGTAGTCGAGCGCGACCTGGGGCCGGGGTTGCAGGCGGCCCAAATAGGCCTGGGCTTCCGGACTCACACTGGATGGAACTGGCCGCTCGGCGGCGCCTGCCACGGCCAAAGCCACGGCCAGCGCGACGCAAATGCTCACCAGGCCTTTGACCCGGAACGACGCGAATGTCATCCCCTTGCCCTCCGGCGGGAAATTGCTCTAGCCTCACGATAGCATTCCGGCCGGTCGATGCCCGCAAAGCGCTGCATGGTCAACCCGCCCACGCCCCGCATCCTGTTCGAGGGCTGCCCGCTCTGCAGCGGCATCGACGTGCGGTTCCTGTGCACCGCCGACTGCTCAAAACACGCGCTGTACAACCCCATCATCCCCCCCAGCATGACCTGGCTTCGGTGCGGTGACTGCGAACACGTCTTCACGGATGGCTACTTCCCGGCCGACGCGTTGCGAATCATCTTCGAGCGGACGCACCCCCACCAGCAACCAGGCGCCGGGTTCGAACAGCAGCGGATGATCTCGGCCCGGATTGTTGAACGGGTGGCCCGTTACGCGAGAAATGGCGACTGGCTGGACGTGGGATTCGGCAACGGATCGCTGCTCTTCACCGCTGAGGAATGGGGTTTCGCGCCGCTGGGACTGGACCTGAGACCATCAAGCGTCGACGCCATGAAGCGACTGGGAATTGACGCCCGGTGCGGTGATCTTGCCGCCATCGACGAACCGGGCCGCTTCAGTGTCGTCAGCCTGGCGGACGTCCTGGAGCACATGCCGTTTCCGCGGGACCGACTCACCGCCGCGCACCAGTTGCTGCGGCCAAAGGGCGTGCTGTTCGTGTCGATGCCCAACTACGGTTGCGCGGCCTGGCGCCTGCTGGACGCCAGCCAGGCTAATCCCTACTGGGGGGAACTAGAGCACTACCACAATTTCAGCCGTCGCCGGCTTTACTCTCTGCTGGAGGAGCACGGGTTCGTGCCGGTCCACTACGGGGTCAGCGAACGCTACCGGGCCTGCATGGAGGTCATCGCGCGGCGGACGGACGGCTAGGGCGCGAAGGCCGATGGTCCGGGTGACAGTCCGATCAGCGCGCGGAATATCGTCGAGTCCTGGGAGTTCACCCAACCGCTGTGGTTCAGGTCCCCGACGGGATCGGACGTCCCGAGCAACGTACGAAACAGCGTGTAGTCCTGGGAATTCACGAAGCCGTTGTTGTTCAGGTCCCCATCGCACACATTGCCGTAGCCGTCATTGTCGGCGTCGAACTGATCCGCGTTGGCGGCAGTGATGCAGTTGTCACAGGCATCACCCGTGCCGTCCGTGTCGACGTCCAACTGGCCGGCATTGCTGGCCAGCGGGCAGTTGTCCAGGCCATCGGGCACGCCGTCGAAGTCGGCGTCCGGCGGCGGCGCCGGAACGATCTGCCAAGCGGCGCCGTAGTCCCAGTCGAACGTTGCCTGGGCGGCCGGCCTCTTCACCTGCACGGAGTAGGCGTGGCCCGCAATCAACATCTGGTAGAGGTTCTCGGTGTTATCGATGGTGCTGGCCGAACTCACGACGACCAACGGATTGAGCGGATTGGTGATGTCGTAGAGCACCACGTCAAGATTGTAGAGCTGGGTCGTGTAGTTGAAGTTGTTCGTCGATCCGCCATTGACATAGATGTTCCAGACCAGCGTAAAGGCCAGCGCGGAGTCCGTGGCCTGGACCGGGAAGTAGTAGGTCGCCACGTCGTTTGTGCCGTTACCGCCGCCGAAATGCGGGTCGTAGTCGAAGCCTTGCAGGCTGGCCTGGCCCCCGCCCGCGGCATAGTCCTGCAGGCTGTTCTTCTCGCCAGCCACAATGATGTGGTAGCTGTTGGCAATGCTGAGCTGGCCGGATCCATAGCGGCGGTCAAGCCCGTTGCTGGTCTGGTTCCCGACCGCGACGCGATAGTCCGTGATATTGGGTGCCGCGACATTGCCAGTGGTAGACCGTAGGGCACCCGCCATCAGTGCCGCCCGGACGACTTCGACCCGCTCCGAGTTCCGGATCACGTTGATCTGGGTCACGCTGTTAAACCGGTTCGTCGTGAACTTCTCCACGGGGTCGGTCGACAGGCCAGGATTCGCATGACCGACCTGGACCAACAGGGCGGCCGCCGACGACACCATTGCCGTCGCTCCACTGCTGGTGCTATCCGGCGCGACGATATCCGGCTTGGCCCGCCCCGCGATGTACACCGAATCGATCGCCGACGGCAGGCCCACGGGGACAGTCCCCGAAGCCTGCCCGCCGTCGCCGCGACCGACACCGATGGTGTTGAAGGCGCTCGAAAACATCGGTGAGTTGGTTCCGTTATTCAGGCCAACTGCAGTGATGAATTCATCCCTGGCGACGAGCCAGTCGATCCGGCGCAGGATGGGCCCGTCATAAGTGGAATTGCCGCTGGTCGTCGAGCCGACCCAACTGTGGTTGGCGACCCGGGAATCCGAGACCAGGGGCTGGGTTCCATTGCCAGCGAGCGGGGCCTTCAGGAAGTTGCTCCCGAGCCAGGCGTCGGCACTGTAGGCCGCTATGTTGTTAATGCCCGGAGCGATTGAACCGGTCAATCCATAGAACAGCCTGCCAACAAAGGTGGCATGGCTTGCATAGACGTCGGGCACGGCGCCGGACTTGTCGATGATGGTCTTGCCGGTGAACTCGGCATTGCTCGGGTCCGGCATCCAGGCCGGGTCCGATCCCACCTGCTGT
>JBDSWH010000076.1:0-4154 GCA_039926785.1 Gammaproteobacteria bacterium | reverse complement strand
GGAGCGGCTTCAGCCGCGATCCCTGCTGGTGGGGGCTGAAGCCGCTCCTACAGAAGAGTCCAGCGTCTCCACTGTAATGTGCTGGTTCGTGTAGATGCAGATCTTGGCCGCGATTTCCAGGCTCTTGCGGACAATCTGCTCGGCACCGAGCTCGGAGTGCTCGAGAAGTGCGCGAGCCGCCGCCTGGGCGAAGGGGCCGCCGGA
The DNA here is from genome assembly GCA_039926785.1 of Gammaproteobacteria bacterium. Classification (GTDB taxonomy): domain Bacteria; phylum Pseudomonadota; class Gammaproteobacteria; order Steroidobacterales; genus SHZI01. The sequence continues at coordinate 3,950 of JBDSWH010000076.1, read as the reverse complement.
GCCGATGGCCATCAGGTCGTCTTCCGGCTCGATGACGTCGCCGTTGCCGGACACGATCAGCGACCGTTCCCGGTCAGCCACGCACAGCAGCGCCTCGAGCCGGCGCAGCCGCCGGTCGGTGCGCCACTCTTTGGCCAGCTCAATGGCCGCCCGGCTCAGATTGCCGTACTGCTCCAGCTTGCCCTCGAAGAGTTCGAAGAGCGTGAATGCATCGGCCGTCCCCCCGGCGAAGCCGGCCAGCACGCGCCCGTCGGCCAGTCGCCGCACCTTGCGAGCGTTGCCCTTCATGATGGTGTTGCCGATGGTGACCTGCCCGTCGCCACCGACGGCAACGGAGCCGCCACGGCGCACGGACACGATGGTTGTGCCGTCGAACTGTTGCATGGATTACTGATTCTTCAGCAGTACGAAAAGGGGACATGCCTAATTCCGCCGTGCGGAATTAGGCATGTCCCCTTCTCCGGACCGTGCTCCTCTACGGCATGGTCGGCGGACCCCCCATCCGGTCCTGCATCTTGTGGCGGGCTTCTTCCTTCAGGTCCTCGCACTTGGAGGGATCGGCGTCGCACTTGGCCTGCAGTTCGGCCCGCTTGTCGCGCAACTCCTGCTTCTTCGCTTCGCACTTCACGGGGTCGGCGTCGCATTTGGCCTTCAACTCGTCGCGCTTCGCCTTCATCCGTTCCCGGTCCTTCTCGCACTGCTCGGGATTGGTCTTGCAGTAGGCCTTGCGCTCCGCGCGCTTCTGCTTCATCTCGGCACTCTGTTTGTCGCACTTCGCCGGGTTGGCTTTGCAGAACTCCTGGTGCCTGGCTCGCGCCTCGTCGCACTTGCCGGGGTTCTCCTTGCAGACCTCATTGCGGGGCACCGGGGGCGGACCTCCGCCACGGTCAGCCAAGGCGACAAGCGGGCCGCCCAAGAGGGCGAGGGCGGCGATGGCGGGCAAAAACGCATGCTGCATTCGCATAAGGGGACTCCACTATGACGATACCGTCCCAACTATAACGGTCGATCCTGAACTGGGGTTGACCGGGCATCGCCCCGGCCGGCGCCATTACGTTTTCTTAAGCCTTGCCCGGGGGTGGGCCTTGTCGTAGACCTGGGCCAGGTGCTGGAAGTTCAGGTGGGTGTAGATCTGGGTCGTGCTGATGTCGGCGTGCCCCAGCATTTCCTGGACGCTGCGGAGGTCACTGCTGGATTCCAGCAAGTGCGTCGCAAAGCTGTGCCGGAAGAGGTGGGGATACACGCGTTGCGACACCCCGGCCCGCAACGCCCAATACTGCACTCGCATCTGGACGGCGCGCGGACTGATTCGGTTGCCCCGTGGGCCGACGAAAAGTGCCCGTTCCTCCTGCCGCGCCAACTGGGCGCGCACCTTCAGCCAGGAGCCGATTTCGCCCCGTGCGTGGCGACCCACGGGCACGATGCGGGTCTTGCTGCCCTTGCCCGTAACCCGGACGGTTCCGTCGGCCAGGTCGACCGCGCCGAGGTCCAGCCCCACCAGTTCGGCCAGGCGAAGTCCGGACGAATAGAACAGCTCCAGCATGGCCCGGTCCCGGACCGTGGCGGGTTCGTCGCCCTTGATGTTGAGGAGCTGCGCCATCTGGTCCACGTCGAGGGTGTTTGGCAGGTTCCGGGGGGCCTGGGGCGCCGACACGTCGGCGCCAGGATTGCTCTTGAGCTGGCCTTCCCTGATCAGGTAGTTCATGAAGCTCCGCGCGCCGGACAGACGTCGCTGGACGCTCCGCGGGGACAGCCCACCCGCGTGGCTGACGGCGGCGAAGCGCCGCAGGTGATGGGAACGGAGGTCGGTAAAGGCGGCGATGGCCTGGCGGTCGCAGAACTCGGCCAGGCAGACCAGGTCGCGGCGGTAGCTCTTCGCGGTGTTGGCCGACAGGCGTCGCTCGAGCGTCAGGTGCTCGAGGAAGCGCTCGGCGGTCTGCCAGTGCCGCGCATCCATTCGCGGAGGTCCTGGTTTCAGGGGATTTCAGGCAGCCACTTCAGGCGGGCACTTCAGCCGGCCTGGCGGGTCCGCAGGGCGCAGCTCACCAGCTCGCCGAGGCGAGCCAGGAAATCGATGCTCATGCCGGGGTGAAAGTGGTCGGAGTCCCGACTGCCGATCGCGAGGAAGCCCAGGTCAGACATGTGCCCCAGCGGCACCAGCGCGACGGAGCCGATCTCCACGTTGCCGGCGCCGAACAGGTAGTCACGCTGCGCGTCACGAATCTGGCCGCACCGGGGCGCGTGGGACTGCAGGAAGGTGCGGAACGAGGCAATGGCGGGATCTTCGCGGCCGACCACCCGCAGGAAGCGGCCGGCAGCCACGCCACCCGCCGGGTCCTCGAAGACGACGAGCACGGACTGGTCGGCATTGAAGGAGATCCGGAGCTGCTCTTCCAGGACCTGGACCACGCCGGCTTGGTCGGGCGCCGCCAGCATCAGCATGGCGAGCGCGTGGATCCGGGCCGCCAGACCATCGTTGCTGCGGGCGACGTCGACGAGATCCTTGAGCTTGCGCTCGAGCTTCAGGTTCTTCTGGCGCAGCACCAGCACCTGGCGCTCCACGAGGGAAACGGCCGGGCCGCCCGCGTCATGGGGCAGCCTGAGGTTGCTCAAAAGGGTGGAATGGCGTTCGAAGAATTCAGGGTTGTCCCGGAGGTACTCGGCAATGCTGTCTTCGGTGACCACAGTGTCTGCGATGTGCTGCTGTTTCAGCGTGCTCATACCTGGATTGTTCCTTCGAACACCGTGACTGCTTCACCGGTCATCCACACCGGGACACCCGGCCCTCCCCACCGGACCTTCAGCGTCCCGCCGGGCAATTCGACGGCGACCTCTGGGTCCAGCAGGTTCCACGTGCGGCCAATGACCACCGCCGCGCAGGCACCCGTACCGCAAGCCGCCGTTTCACCAACGCCGCGCTCGAAAACCCGCAGGCGGATGCGGTCCGGCGCGATGACCTGCATGAAACCGATGTTAGCACGGTTGGGAAAGCGCTCATGGCGCTCCAGCCGCGCTCCAACTTGCTGAACGGGCGCGACTTCGACGTCGGTGACACGGAGTACCGCGTGCGGATTTCCCATCGAGACCACGCCCACGTCGACCTGGTCGTCGCCAACGATCAGTGTGTAGCGCGGGGCCGGCTCCGCCGCCGTGAACGGGATGGCGACCGGCCGGAATTCGGGCACGGCCATCTCCACGCTGATCGTTCCGTCGCCCTCGATGCGGGCACGCACGGAACCCTGCTTGTGGCCGAGTTGCAGTTCCTGCTGTCCCGGCCTGGCGACCAGCCGGGCGATGCACCGCGCCCCGTTGCCACACTGCTCAGCCTCGCTGCCGTCAGTGTTGAAGATCCGGTAGTGGATATCGTCGCCGATTTGTCGGGGCGCTTCGAGCCACAGCAGCTGGTCGAAACCGACGCCGCGGCGCCGGTCGGCCAGCAGGCGGATTCGGTCCGGCGACGGCACCGCCAGACCGTCACCCCGGATCAGGACAAAATCATTGCCGAGGCCGTGCATCTTCGTGAATGGAACGTGCGGCACTGAGCGTCCTCGTGGACTTTTGTCAAACCGGCCGCTAAGGTTACGCGTCCTTCGCGTGGCGTGGGACTAGACCCCCGTAAAAACAGGGCAGCAAAACAAGGGCAGCTGATTCATGCGTCACATCCTGGTCCTCAATTCCAAAGGTGGCTGCGGGAAGAGCACGATCGCCACCAGTCTGGCGGCGTACTACGCCATCCGCGATGAACGGGTAGCCCTGGTGGACTACGACCGCCAGGCTTCCAGCCTCGACTGGCTCCAGCGCCGGCCCGAGGGCCGCGCGCCAATCACCGGTGTGGCCGGGTTCGAGGACGGATTCCGCTCCGTTCCGCGGAACACCGACGTCGTGATCATCGACGCACCGGCCGGTTGCCACGGGCGGCAGCTGACCGAGCTCGTGCGCCACGCCGAAAC
>JBDSWH010000075.1:0-5436 GCA_039926785.1 Gammaproteobacteria bacterium | reverse complement strand
ACCCCTCAGCATCGGCGCGGTTCATCGTCGAAGAGATCGATGCCGTTGTGAAGGCACGGTCGCTGGCCAAGCAGGGGCTCCACATCGAGGTGCTCCAGCCAGTGTTCTATCGGGCGACGCGGGCCTTCCTGGTGGGCAAGCTGGCCGGTGAGGGCTGGACGCTACCGCTGATCATCGCTTTCGCCCACCCGGACAGCGGCATCGTCGTGGATGCCGTCATGATGTCCGAGTACGAGGTTCGGCCCCTGTTCGGGTTTTCCCGCTCCTACTTCCATGCGGACCTGCCTGCCGTCGAGCCGGCCATCAGGTACCTGAGCTCCATCATGCCGGGCAAACCGGTGGACGAGATCTACACCGTGCTTGGACGGGCCAAACAGGGCAAGACAGAGCGTTACCGCAGCCTGTTTCGCCACCTGGCGCGATCGACGGATGACTTCGTGCATGCGGAGGGCATCCGGGGCATGGTGATGATCGTCTTCACCCTGTACTCGTCCGAGCTGGTGTTCAAGGTGATCCGGGACCGCTTTGCCGAACCCAAGACGGCTTCCCGCCAGGACGTGATGCAGAAGTACCAGTTCGTGTTCCAGCACGACCGGGTAGGGCGCCTGGTGGATGCTCAGGAGTTCCGGCAGGTGCGCTTTCCCAAAGCGCGCTTCTCAACCGGGCTGCTGGAAGAACTGCTGACGTCAGCGTCCTCCACGTGCCGGATCGAGGGCGATGATCTGATCATCGGCCATTGCTACATGGAGCGGCGGATGAAGCCTCTCGACGTGTTCCTGCGGGAATCGAGCCCGGACGCAGCCCGCCGGGCGATCAGGGACTACGGCCAGGCCATCCGGGATCTGGCGCTTAGCAATGTGTTCCCCGGCGACCTGCTGCTGAAGAATTTCGGAGTGTCCCGGCATGGCAGGGTGGTGTTCTACGACTATGACGAGCTCTGCCTGGTTACGGAGTGCGCGTTCCGGGACCTGCCTGCGGCCAGGGACGAGGAGGACGAAATGCGTGCCGAGCCGTGGTTCTTCGTGGGGTCAACGGATGTATTCCCCGAGCAGTTCCTGGAATTCCTTGGCCTGCGGGGTGAGCTGCGCGCGGAATTCCTCCGCCACCACGCCGACCTGCTGACGGCGGACTACTGGCGGAAGTTGAAGGCCTGCCACCTGGCGGAACGGCACCTGGAGGTGGTGCCCTACACCCGGAGGCGTGGAACCATCGCGGTGTCGCAGCCCGAGTGAGGGCGTGCCGGATACCGGGCTTTCGCATATCCTAGCGCCCGGCGCGGTCTTCCCTGGCCCGCCACGACAACGTCTTCAGGAGTCAGCAATGGCCAGTGCTTTGCCGCGGGATCGGCTGATCCTGCTCGTCGGTCTCATTACCTACGGTATGGGCCAGTCGCTGCTGTTCGTCATTTTCGCCCCGCTCGCGCGCCAGCTCGGGCTCGTGGAGTGGCAGCTGGGTTGCATCATCGCGGCGTCGAACGTGATGCTGGCGTTTTCCGCTCCCCGGTGGGGTCGTGCCAGCCAGCGACTGGGCCGGCGCACGGTGTACCTGATCGGCCTCGCGGGCTACGCCTTGGGTTACGCGCTACTGGCCTTTGGCGTGCAGCTGGGACTGTTGGATGTGGTCACGGGTGGCTCGCTGTTTGCCTTGCTGGTGGTCCTGCGACTTGCCTACGGACTGGTGGTCGGCGGCATCAATCCCGCTGCGCAGGCCTACATCGCGGATACCACCGACGAAAAAGACCGTTCCGCGGGAATGGCGCTCGTTGCGATGTCTGGCGGCCTCGGGACCATTGTTGGCCCCGCTTTCGGCGGCGCTTTGACGGTAATCAGCCCGCTCTTTCCCATGTATGCCGCCGCCGCCCTGGCCGCCTTCGCCGGCATCTGGGCGTATCTGGCCCTGCCCGAACCCGTCCGCCGCGCAAACGCCGGTGCAGACGTCAGGCTGAAAGTCACCGACCCGCGGATCCTGCCTTACCTGATTGGCTGGGTGGTGGTGTTCGGCACCTTCACCGGAGTACAGACGGTGACCGCAGCCTATATCGCCGATCGCTTCGGCGTGACGGATACCACGGCCGCCCAGCGCACGATGATGATCGCCCTGCTCTCCATGGCCTTCGTCACCGTGTTCGTTCAGGCAGTAGTGCTGCAGCGCTGGAAGACCTCACCTGCGACAATGCTGAAGACGGGTTTCGCCGTGATGACGGCCGCCCTGTTGTTGCTTGCCTTCGGGCCCGGCGTGGGGTCGCTTTACGTTGGCTACGCCCTCTTCGGCCTGAGCTTCGGGTTTACCGCGCCGGGCCTCAATGCCGCTGGCAGCCTCAGCGTCAGGCGGGAGGAGCAGGGCGCCGTGGCCGGCCTGCTATCCGCGGCACCCACGGTCGGAATGATCTTCGGGCCGATTCTCTGCGGCGTTGTGTACTCGGTAGCGCCAGTCTCACCCATGGTGGGCGGAGCGGTGCTGACCGCGCTGGTCGGCGTCGGGTTCATGTTCGTCGATGTTCCGGATCCGCGCGAAGCGGCAGCCGCGTAGTGGCATAGTCCCCGCAGAGGCTCCTACTTCGCCCGCAGCATCCGCATGCCGTTCAGGGTGACCACCAGCGTCGCGCCCACATCGGCCAGCACGGCAAGCCAGAGGCTGGCGAGTCCCGGAATCGCGAGACCAAGCACTATCAGCTTCAGGCCGAGGCTGAGGGCAATGTTCTGCTTCACCACCCGACGGGTGAGGCGGCTGATGCGGAGGGCAGTGGCAATGGCATGCAGGTTGTCCTGCATCAGGATTACGTCCGCCGTCTCCATGGCCTGCGCGGTGCCACCGCCGCCCATGGCGATACCGACGTCAGCCTGGGCCAGCGCGGGCGCGTCATTGATCCCGTCGCCAATCATGGCCACCGTACCGCGTGACTGCAGTTGGCGGACGAAGTCGAGCTTGTGCTCCGGCAGCAGGCCCGCCTGGACCTCATCAATACCGCCGATCTGCCCGGCGATGGCGTCCGCCACGTTGCGGTTGTCACCAGTCAGCATCACGGTCTTTAGGCGCGGGTCGAGCGCGTGCAGTTCGGCGAGCGCAGCCCGGCTATCGGGCCGCGGTTCGTCTTCAACGCCGATGTAGCCGACCATCTCCTTGCCGCGTCCTACCAGCATGACCGTCTTGCCCGTGGACTGCAGGCCAGCGGCTTCTGCGCAGACCTCGTTGGCGCATTCCTGGCCGTGGGCGAAGAGCTCATGCGTGCCGACGGCGATGCGCTCACCCGCCAGCTCGCCCGACACTCCACGGCCCAGGTGGGCCGTGATGTTGGCGGCCTGAGGCCAGCGGTTGGCGACCCCGCGGCTCTGGGCTGAAGCCACCACGGCCTGGGCCAGCGGATGTTCCGACGCGGCCTCCACGGTGACAGCGACGGCAACGACGTCTTCGCAGGTGTTGCATTCGCCATTGGCCGCGCCCGTGTGAGCGCAATCCGTGCCCCGGATGGCTGTCACGGCGGGCCGGCCAACCGTCAGCGTGCCGGTCTTGTCGAAAGCGATGATGGTCACGCCGGCCAGTCGGTCGAGCTGCGCGCCGCCCTTCACGAGCACGCCCAGCTGGGCCAGGCGCGCCAGTGCGCTGACGACAGTCACAGGAATGCTGATGATCAACGCGCAGGGGCAGGCGATGATCAGCATGGCAAGACCGCGATAGAGCCAGCCGCGGGTACCGTCAGCGAGATCCAGGAAGGGTTGGCCGAAGACCAGCACCGGCACCGCCACCAGCAGCGCGGCCAGGATGACCACGAGGGGCGTGTACCAGCGGGCAAAGCGGTCAATGAACCGTTCCGCAGGGGTGCGCTCCGCCAGTGCGCGCTCCACCAACTGAGCGATGCGGGCAACCGTGGACAGACCGGCCGGGCGCAGCACCTCGACAGTCAACGCGCCAGAGCCATTGACGGTACCGGCCAGTACTTCGTCGCCAATGCCCCGGTCCACGGGCATGCTCTCGCCCGTAACCGCCGCCTGGTTGATGCTGGACACGCCGTCCCGAATGCGGCCGTCGAGTGGAATGCGCTCGCCAGGCCGGACCAGAACCAGCGCGCCCACGGGAACGGAAGCGGCGGGCCGGCGTAGCTGGTGAAAATGGACGGCTGCCGCCGGGGCTTGGGGGGCGTGGCCATGGCCATGGCCAGAGTGATCAACTTCCGCACGGTCATCGGACTGGTCGTGTTTTTCCGCGTGGGCTTCCAGCACCGTGGCCTCGTCCGGCTGCAGGGAAAGCAGGCTGCGCAATGCATCCCGGGACCGCTCCGCACTGTAGGATTCCAGCGCTTCACCCAGCGTGAACAGCAGCACGACGGCAGCCGCCTCGCCCGTCTCGCCAATGGCTACGGCACCCACCGTCGCAATGCCCATCAGCAAGTCGATGGTGACGTGGCGGGCGACGAACAACGAGCGCAGGCCCTTAATGAGAATCGGCGCGCCGACAATGACCACGGTGGCCAGAAGGGCGGCCTCAAGTACCGCGGCACCGAAAGCGCGACCCAGCACCGCCGCCGCGATCAGCAGCAGCGACGCGGCCAGGGCAATCTGTGTGCGTCGTTCGGCGGCGAGAAAGCGGAGAAAGCCCGACAGGCCGCGCAGTTCCGGGCGCGGCGCCTGCCTCGGCGCCGTGCCGTCGGCGATGCGGTAGCCGAGATCCTTGACCCGTGCTTCGATCTGGTCCTGGGATGCGGAGCCGGTAGCCTCGAGCGTCTCCGTCGTGAAATCCACGCGGACCGTGGCGATGCCAGGCACCGCCTTGACCGCCTGCTCAATGGTGAGGGCGCAACTGCCGCAGTCCATTCCCTGGATCTTCAGGCGAATGGCAGGCGAAACGGTGGCGTTCATCGGTACCAGCTCCTCGGGAATCCGGGAAATCCGGACTCTCGGCGGAAATGGTGCACCTTGAAGATGACTTCAAGGTCAAGGGCGCCCCACCGGGATGGGCCCGGACGCCTGGGTTGGGCGGCCCTTCAGGCTTTCGAACTCCTCGGACCTCGGCAGGGCGTCGCAGGCCCGGAAGATGGCAGGCGGCGCCACCACCACCCGGCGCGCTTTCAGGTCGAGCCAGGCGCCCCGCACCACGACCGTGGCGCAGTGCACCCCGTCCCGGCGCAGGAGCTCGTGCCGGATCCGCCAGTGCTTCCAATCGGGGGACCCGCCGGTGAACTCACAGGACACAGTTACCCGGTCCCCGCCATTCACCTCGCGATAGTAGTCCGCCTCCTCCCGGAAGATGACCGGCGCAATCCCCAGCTCGAGGAAGACGCCCCCAGTCAGGCCCTGGGAGGCGAACGCCTCGATGCGGCCGTGGGTCGCCCAGTCCAGGATCGCCGTGTGTCGCGCGTGATCGTTCGGGTCCAGATCGGCCCAGCGGACTTCGCAGGTGGTGGTAAACGCAGCCATGCCCGATCCCCGTCTGACGGCGCAG
>JBDSWH010000074.1:0-13709 GCA_039926785.1 Gammaproteobacteria bacterium | reverse complement strand
CGCCAGACCCTGCTGTTCTCGGCGACCTATCCGGATGCTATTCGCACGCTGAGCCGTAGCCTGCAGCGCGACCCGGCGGCCGTGACCGTCGACAACGTGGCCAGTCCCGCCGACATCGAGCAATTGTTCTTTGCGGTACCGCCCGCGGCGAAGGGCGAGGCACTGGTGGACCTGCTGCTGCACTACCAGCCCGAATCCGCGCTGGTGTTCTGCCAGACCCGCAACGACGTGCGCGACGTCACCGCGGGGCTCGCCGAGCGCGGCTTCGCGGTTCTCGCCCTGCACGGCGAGATGGAACAACGCGAGCGAGACGAGGCGCTGCTGCGGTTTGCCAACCAGAGCTGCGCGGTACTGGTGGCCACGGATGTCGCCGCCCGCGGCCTCGACATCAAGGAACTCGCCGCCGTCATCTCCTGGGAGTTGCCGGGCGATCCCGACATCCACCTGCACCGTGTCGGCCGCACCGGTCGCGCGGGCCACCGCGGGTTGGCCCTGGCGCTCTGCGCACCCCGGGAGCTGGAACGGGTCGGTGCCCTCGAGATGCGGAGCGGCCTGCCGGTGACCTGGTGTGAGCTACCCGCCAGCACCGACCGGGCGCCCGCGCCCGCGCCGATGACGACCCTCAGCATCGACGGCGGCCGCCAGGACAAGCTGCGGCCGGGCGACCTGCTGGGCGCACTCACGGGCGATGTGGGACTGCCGGCCGATGCGGTGGGCAAGATCCACATCGCCGTGCGGCGGTCCTACGTAGCTGTGCGCCGTGATCGTGCCGAGGCGGCGCTGAAGGGCCTGCGTGCCGGCAAGATCAAGGGGAAGACGTTCCGCGTCGGGCGGCTGTAGCATCGTGGTGCTGCCACCCTGTGTCGTGCACGAGGACGACGATCTCCTGGTCGTCAACAAGCCACCGGGCTGGAACACCCACGCCCCCGCGCCCCACGCCGGGGAGGGGATCTACGACTGGCTGAAGCACCGGGAGCCCCGCTGGGCCCGGCTTGCCATCCTGCACCGCCTCGACAAGGACACCAGCGGCCTGCTCGTCTTCGGGAAGACCACCGAGGCCAACCGGTCCCTCACCCAGCAGTTCGCGGCGCGGGAGGTGCACAAGCGGTATCACCTCGTCACCGACCGGCCGCTGGCGCGGGACGAGTTCACCGTGGTCTCTGCGATCGTGCGTGCGGGCGAACGGTACGTGGCGGAGCCGCTGGCGGGGGAGGCCAGTCGCGCCGAGACTCGTTTCCGCGTTATCGACCGGACGGCGGGGCGCACCGTGCTGGAGGCCGAGCCAGTCACCGGGCGGACCCACCAGATCCGTGTGCATGCGGCGGCCCAGGGCCTGCCTATCCTGGGAGATGCCCTCTATGGCGGCGGCACCGCCGGCCGGCTTCATCTCCACGCTGCGGTGCTCGCGTTCCGGCACCCGCGCACGGGGGGGCTGCTGCGTTTCGAGACATCACCCGACTTTGTCACGCCACCTGCGGCGCAGTTGCGTGCCGCCATCATCGACCCAGCGGCGACCAACGCTTTCCGCGAAGTGCACGGCGGCGCGGACGGCGAGCCCGGTTGGCACCGCGACCGACTGGGAGACTGGGAATTGCTGGAGGGCGAAGACGTACCCGCTCGCATGGAAGGACCGCTCCCGGTCCGGGGCGTCTACTTCAAGCGCCTGTTGCGGCAGGTCCGGAAGACCAGCGCGGCCGAGGCGTCGCCGCAGCTCGTGGCAGGGTCACCGGCGCCGGAACGCTTCCCCGTGCGGGAGAACGGGGTCACCTTCGAGCTCAGTGTCGCGGAAGGTTATTCCACTGGCCTCTTCCTCGACCAGCGCGACAACCGGCGCCGGCTGCTCACGGGCCATGTTGCCGCGGGCTTTCCCCTCCACGAACCCGGGGTGGCGGCGCCCGAACTGCTCAACTGCTTCGCCTACACCTGCGCCTTCAGTGTCTGTGGCGCGCTGGGTGGCGCCCGAACCACGAGCCTGGATTTGTCCCGCAAGTACCTGGACTGGGGGCGGCGCAACTTCGAGCTGAATGGCGTAGACCCGGCCGCCCACGATTTCATCTACGGCGATGCCTTCGACTGGCTGAAACGCCTGGCCCGGAAGACCCGGCGCTTCGACGTGATCCTGCTCGACCCGCCAACCTTCTCCCGCGCACCCGGCCACGGCGATTTTCGCGCGGAGGCCGACTACGGTCGGCTGGTGTCGGTGGCGCTGGCCCTGCTGCAGTCGCGCGGCGTATTGCTGGCATCGGTCAACACAGCCCGGTTGTCCGCCCTGTCGTTCACGGAGCAGGTGCACGCGGCCATCAGTGAAGCGGGGCGGCAGGTGGTCCAGGAGCACTACGCGCCCCAGCCGCCGGATTTTCCCGTCAGTCGGAACACGCCGGCGCACCTGAAAACCCTGTGGTTGCGGGTAGGAGGGCCCCCGGAGTCCTGACGGCTCCTGGCCGCGCTCCTACTTCGGCGGCAGTGGCTTGTTCTCCCGAGCGTACACGCTGAAACTTGAATCGTTCCTGCTGCCCCAGGTGTCCGGCCGCGGCGCCTGGAAATACTCCGGCAGGCGTTCCTCGGTGATCTTCCGCAGGCCGGCCGGAAGCTGGTCAATGCCGGACAGTTTGGTCATGAACGTGCGGAACAGCAGCGAGCCGTCGGCCTGCCCCTGCCGCATCCAGGGCAGCCACGGACCGACGCGCGTCCACGTGCCGGAGTAGTCGGCGCTGGTGCTGTCGGGATTCTCCACGTCGGCGAGGCTGGCCACCCGCTGGAAGATCTCCGCGATGCGCAACACCTTGCCGGCCGATTCCCGGGGCCACGCCTCTGGCTTCAGTTCGCTCGGGAATGCCGTGTGCACCTCGAAAGTCGAGAACAGCTTGTCGCCAAAGGCATTCCAGCCGAGCGGCAGGGGCACTTCCATTTTGGTGCCGTCGAAGTCCATCTCGATGGCGGTGCCAACCTTGCTGCTCACGATCAGATGGGCATTCACCGTCATATTGTGGATCGGCTTTACCTCGCAGATTTCCTGCGTGTAAGGATTCTTCCACTCGTCGATGAAGTTGCCTGTCTTCAGGTCCTTGTAGAACGCACACTCGCGGTTGAAGACCCGGAACGAGCCATCCGGCTGCGCCTCGGTGCGCACCATCCCGAACCCCTCCACGCCGATCAGCGGCAGAAGCGGCCGGTCCCGGCGCGTATCGCCAAAGATTGTGCCGCCGAACCAGCCGGGCGTCTCCTTGGCGGGGTTCAGGTCACCGGTCAGCTTGATGAACGACCGCAGGCTCTGGGCCGGGTCCGCCAGGTTTACGGGAACACGCCGCCCCGCCGCCGGGGCTCCCGCCTGGCCTCCGGCTTGAGTGGCGCAACCCGTCAGCAGCATTCCGCCCGCGGTGGCACCGCCGGCCACCAGCAGGGTGCCGAGGGCTTCACGTCGGCTGCGGTGTCGGGTCATCCAGTCACTGTTCACGGTTGGTCCTTCCAATTCCTACGGCAGTTTCACGGCCTGTTCGCCTCGCTAAGCTGTTCCGTGGTCATCTCCGCCACGAGGCTCTCAAGCGTTTTCTCGGCCTGTGCGTGTCCCTGGCCGGCAGCCAGAGAGTACCAGCGGTACGCCTCGATGAAATCCACCCGGACACCCTGCCCGGCAGCGTAGGCCACGCCGAGGTTGAACTGGGCGTCGGCGTCACCCTGCTCGGCGGCCTTCCGGTACCAGGACAGCGCCGCCGCGTAGTTGGGCGTCACGCCGTCGTCGCTGGACAGCAGGACACCCAGGTTGAACTGGGCGGCCGCAAATCCCTGGCTGGCCGCCCGGGTGTACCAGTCGATGGCGCGCGCGTAGTCCTTCGGCACGCCCTGGCCGCTGGCATGCAGGTAACCCAGGTTGTACTGGGCGCGCGGATCGCCGTTAACGGCCAGCGCCTCCCAGAGTTGCGAGGCCGAGCGGAAGTCCCCGCGCCGGGCCGCGGCCAGGCCTTCCTTGAACGGATCGGGCTTCATCGGTGCAGCCGTGCCGGAACTAGTCCGCAACGGTGTGGTAACGGTCCACGCGGGACGCGCGGATCTGCCGGCGGCGCTCTGCGGTAGAGCACTCTTTCACGGCCACCCAGAAGATGTGTTTGCAGAACAGCGTGGTGGGGGAGAGGTTGAGCTTCAGGTGTTCCCACCAGACGGGCTTGCCCACTTCGGGCGGGATCGACTTCCGCTGCTTGCGCGCGTAGGTCCGGTAGGCCAGCAGCGAGGCCAGTGCGATCAGGGGGTAGAGCAGCACGCCGAGCACGACCGATGAGCCACCGATGTCCGTGCGCCGGCGTTCCGTCACGCGGAAGCCGGCGATACCGCAGAGCGTGGCCAGGCGCTGCACGCCGATGAGGAACAGGTGGCCAAAGTAGATGCGGTCCACGTCCGCGTCCGTGACCCACACCGTGTCCACCACCGAGGGCGGCATGCGTCGCAAGGAGTCGTTCTCCACCAGCAGGTGCGCCAGCCGTGCTCGCGCGTGCGAGATGCTGGGGCATGTGATGACCAGCTGCCCGCCGGGCTTCAGGATGCGGTTGAACTCGCACAGCACGGCAAGCTGGTCCGGAATGTGCTCGATGCCTTCCTGGCAGATTACGTAGTCGGCGCATTCGTCCGCGAGCGGCAGCGGCTGGCGAAGGTCGGCCATGCGGGCGGTGATGCCCGGCGCCTTCATGAACTTGGGAAAGAGGTCGAGGGCAATCACGTTGGCCCCACGCTGGCGGAAGATGTGACTGGCCCGGCCGTCGCCGCAGGGGATGTCCACCACCGTCTTGGCGGTGAGGTCGGGCAGGTCGGCGTAGTAGTCGTAGATGAAGCGCTTGCCGCTGGTGGCGGGGAAGATGACCTCGCCGCTGGTCGGATCGATGACGGTGCAGGTTTCTGACATGGCGACGGGGACCGGCACGAGGCGCGGCAGGCCGCCGCAGCCGGGATTATGCGGGACCGTTGCCCTCCATTACACTGCCTTCGACCAGCCTGCCTCGGGGCAGAGGTGCAATGGGTGCCGAGTGATTCATGAAGCCAGCCCGAGCCTGTCCGGCGAGGCCATCATCCTCATGTACCACCATTGCGCCCGATTGCCGCCCGATGCGGTGATGCGCGGGCTCTATGTCACGCCCCGGCAGTTCGCGTGGCAGATGGACTGGCTCCGGCGGCGGAACGTGCGCTTCTGCACCTTTGCGGATCTCCAGCGCCCCTCGGCAGAACCCCGGGTAATGATCACCTTCGACGACGGGCTCCGGGATGTCTACGAAAACGCCTTCCCGGTGCTCGCCGAGCGGCGCATCCCGGCGGTGGTGTTTCCCGTGGTGGGCGACATCGGCAAGAGCGGTGTGGTCTGGTCCGAGAACAAGGACAAGAGCCCCCAGTCGCTGATGTCGGAAGCGCAGATCCGGGAGATGTCTGACGCCGGCACCGAGTTCGGTTCCCACCTGTGGGAACACCGGAAGGCCAGCCGGCTGGCCCCGGCGGACTTGCGGCAGCAGCTCGTGCGGTCCCGGGAGCACCTGTCCCGGATCACCGGCCGCGAGACCGCCAGCATTGCCTATCCCTACGGCGACTATTCGTCGGAGGTCGTGGCGGAGACTGCCCGGGCCGGCTATCGCTTTGCCGTCACGACCCGGCAGGGCAGCAACCGCAATGCGTCACTCCTCGAGTTGCAGCGTTACGCCGTCAAGGGCGTCCGCCTGTATCACCCGTTGCGCTTCATCCGGACGATGCGGCGCGCGCTGGCCGCGGCCCGGGCATGACCGCGTCGCCCGTTCGCTCGTCGGCACGCGGCAACTACGCGAAGCTGATTGAGCTGCTGAAGGCCCACCAGCCGGCGGGCCGTGTGCTGGATTGCCCCTGCGGACAAGGCGCGCTGGCCCAGCAGCTGCTGGCGGCAGGCTTCAGCGATCTGGAGGTGGCCGACTACACGCCCGGGCTGTACGTCCTCCCGGCACCGAAGGCCTTGCGGGCGGACCTGAATGGCCGCCTGCCCTGGGACGACGGCCACTTCCAGGTGGCCATCTGCTGCGATGGCATGAGTGACATCGGCTTCCAGCGGAATGCGGTGGCCGAATTCCACCGCATTCTCCGCCCGGGTGGTGCGCTGCTCATCTCGCTGCCGAACGTGCTCAATTTCCGGTCGCGGCTGCGCTTCCTGTCCACGGGGTTCATGAACAAGTTCCGGCGCCCGCTCGACGAGCTCACCGGCCAGAGCACGACGCGGCCCGTGCCCTGGTGGGAACTGCGCTACATGCTGGTTCGGGAAGGCTTCGAGATCACGACCCTGACCTGCAACCGGGTGAAGATCGCCGAAGCATTGATGGCGCCGTTGCTGCTCATCACGACACCCATCCTGCTGTGGAACCTGTTCCGCGGCCGCCGGCGCCGTGACGAGATGCCCTACTGGAACGACGTCCACCGGGAGCTCAACAGCGTTCCCGTCCTGTTCGGCGAAAGCCTTATCATCGCGGCACGGCGCACAGCGTGAACCAGGCAAAAAATATGGTCGGGACTAGGTCGGTGAACTGGTCGGACCGGGCCTCTTTTTCGTGCCGGCTCTGCGATTGCCCGGACCTGACCCTCTACTACACCCTCGGTAACGACCACCAGTTCCGGTACTACCGATGCACCCAGTGTGGCCTCGTCAACTACGACCTTTCGGGCGGTACCGAGCAGGGTCAGTACACCACCATCGTGGTCGATCCGCGGGATGACACCAATTCGCGCAATCACGATAACGACCAGGCCTTCTACTTTCTCCAGAAGCACATTCCGGTTCCCGGTCGGCTCGTCGACATCGGTTGCGGCAACGGACGCCTGCTGTGGGTGGCGAAGAAGGCCGGGTGGCAGGTAAAGGGCCTGGAACTCGGCGCCGACATGGCACGTTATGCCGCCAGCATCGTGGGCTGCCAGGTGGTGGCCAACGACTTCCTGGCCGACGAGCCGCCGCCCGAGGACCGCGAGGCCTACGACGTGGTCAGCCTGCGCCACGTCCTCGAGCACCTGCCCTATCCGCGCCTGGCCATGGAGAAAATCAGCGGGCTGCTCAGGCCCGGCGGCTGGCTGCTCATCGAGATCCCCAACATCGAAGGCTGGAGCAAGCGGTGGGTACGGTTCATCACCCGCACCGGGCTACACAAGCGCCGGTTTCCTCCGGACCTAATGCCAGGCCACTGCTGCGAGTACTCCCGCAAGTCGTTCACGGCGCTCATGGAGCGCAGTGGGTACCGGGTCCTGCACTGGGAAACCTACACGAAGAAGAAGATTGGCAACGGCCTGCTGGCCCGCTTCCCGGTAGGTACCAAGGCGCGGGCGCTGGTCCGGCGACTGGAAAAACCCGGCGGGAACTAGCCGGTGTAGACCGCCGCGCCGTCGAATACGGGCCCGTCCACGCACACGCGTTTCATCTGCCGCTGGCCGTCCATCATGACCGGCACGACGCAGCCGGCGCAGCCGCCGACCGCGCAGGCCATGAACTCCTCCAGGCACAACTGGGACGGGAGCCCGAACTCGTCGGCCACCCGTTGTGTCGCCTTGAGCATGGGGGTGGGTCCGCAGGCGTAGATCGCCATGCGGCCGCGCTCCGCCGCCGGCTGGCCGGCAAGCCAGCAGCGTGCCAGGTCCGTGACGTAGCCCGGATTGCAGCCGGGCAGATCGGCGTTGCTCGCGAGCTGGGAGGGGATTCCCAGGTCGTCCAGCAGCCGGAGTGTGCCTGCCTCGGCATTGATCTCGAACGGGAATGGCAGCTCCGAGCCGAAAAAGGCCCGGGCGCCCCATCGGACGGCCGGCGAGTGGGCGAGAACCTCGGCGAGGAAGACCAGCGGGGGAATGCCGACGCCACCGCCGATCAGCAGCGCGACCGGCCGCGCGGGGTCGGGCCGGAATCCCTGGCCGATGGGCCCGAGCACGCTGACCCGGTCGCCCGGTTCCACAGTTGTCAGCGCCTGCAGCCCCTGGCCCACGACCTTGTAGAGCACCTCCACCCAGCCCTCGACGGCGTTGGTGCGCAGAATCGAGAGGGGCCGGCGCATCGGGATCCCAGGCGTGCACTGCACGTGGACGAAGGAACCCGCGGTGGCGATTCGGGCGCAGTCCGGCGCGCGCAGCCGGGTGACGTACTGGCCACCCGGATAGGCGGTCTGGCGCAGGACCTCCGCCTCGACGGAGTGGATCGTGCCGCGGTGGGATTTGTTCATGGCGTCTTTTGCATCGGCGGATGGTCGAGCCACATTTCGGCAATTACGCAGGCGGCCAGGGCGTCCACGTCCCCGGTCCTCACTTTCCTGGTGCGGGCCCCGCTGCGGCGCTGCTCCCGCAGCCGCGACTCGGCTTCCACCGAGGTGAGGCGTTCGTCGATGCGGATGACAGGGAGCAGGTAACGGGCTTCCAGCTCGGCGGCGAAGCGTTCCGCGGCGGATTCACTGTCGGTA
Organism: Gammaproteobacteria bacterium; assembly: GCA_039926785.1. Taxonomy (GTDB): domain Bacteria; phylum Pseudomonadota; class Gammaproteobacteria; order Steroidobacterales; genus SHZI01. The sequence continues at coordinate 5,286 of JBDSWH010000074.1, read as the reverse complement.
CTTTCGCTGGCGCCGCTGCCCGCGAGCCGCGCGCCGGCGCCATTATAGGGGACGCCCACGACCAGCTGCCCGGGATTCCACTCCTTGACGAGCCTGTCGACCGCGGGCCAGTCTGGCGCGCCGTCCCGGGCGGCAAGCGTCATCAGCGGCGAGGCCAGGCGGGGTGACCGGTTACCCACCGCCACACCGATGCGGCGGCCGCCGTGATCAAAGACCAGGGCCGAGCCGTTCATGCCCGGGCAGGCCTCAGGCGTGGCCTGCCTGGTGGCTGATCGTGTCGAGGTTGATGCCGAGCAGCCCGGCGGACTCGCGCCAGCGCTGTTCGAAAGGCGTGTCGAAGATGATGCGCGGCGACGCCGGCACGCTCAGCCAGGCGTTTTGCACCAGCTCGTTCTCCAGCTGGCCCGCGCCCCAGCCCGCGTAGCCCAGTGCCACCAGCGCACGCTTCGGTCCCTGGCCCCGGGCCATGGCCGTCAGGATGTCCTGGGAGGTGGTCACGCGGATCGCGTCGGTGACGGCCAGCGTGGCGTCGAACTCGCGGCCGACGGCCTCGGGGGGCTCGTGCAGCACGAAACCGCGCTCCTGGTGTACGGGCCCGCCCTGAAGGACCGGTTGGCGAGCGAGGACGGGATCCGTCGGCTCCAGTGACAGCTGCTCGAAGATGGCGCCGAGATCCATGTCGAGAGGTCGATTGATGACGATCCCAAGAGCCCCCTGGTCGGTGTGCTCGCAGATGTAGGTCACCGTCTTGACGAAGTTGGGGTCCTGCATCGCCGGCATGGCGATGAGCAGGTGCCCGGTGAGGTACGTGGCGTCACTGGTGGTTCCAGACATGCGGCTGCCAGTATCGGCGCGGGCGTTGCCGGAGGGAAGGGTCAGTACGCTGCTGCGGTGCGTGCGCGGAGTACACCGTAGCCTTCGGAGAAGCGCCACTCGTAGGCGAAGCGCAGCACGTCGTAGTCCACGCGAAGGCCGTCCGGGAAGGGCTCGAACGGCGCGGCGAGCCGGAGGATCTCCATGGCGGCCTGGTCCAGGTCGCGCTGCCCGGAAGAGCTGCGCACGACCACCTCGCGGAGGCGGCCGTCGGCATTGATGGCCACCTCGAGCACCGGAAATTTCGCGCCGGCCGACCGATTTGCGGCAGCCGGAAAGTTGAGGGTGCCGACCTGTTCCACCTTGCTCTTCCAGGTCGTCAGGTACGTGGCGATGCGGGATTCCCGCGTATTGGCGCTGATCAGGAGCTCCCGAGGCCGTGCATCCGGGATTGCGGTGTTCGTATCGAAGCGGCCGACGATCTCGATGGCATTGCTCGTGGAAGGCAGCATGCTCTGCTGCTCCTCGGGCGCCCTGTCCGGCTCGCCCTCGTCCGGCGCGACGCTGCTGGAATCCCGGGCCAGCAGTACGGGTTCCCGGGCACGGTCGTATTGGGGATCGCCGGGCCGCACCGCCTGGGCGCCTCCGTCCTGGGCAGGACCCAGCACGTCGGCGGGCAGCGTGAGCCCGGGTGCCGTGCGTACGGTCGCGTCGGGTGCCGCATTGCCGACGCCGGCAAGATTCTGCTGGGCGAGGAGCACCGCGCTTTCAGCAGGTTCCCGGTCCTTGTCGTCCGACGTCACGAGGACGACCTCCATGGAACTGGTGAGCTTGTCGGGCGCGCTGCTCGTGGCAGTGAACGTGATGCCAAGGATGAGGATGCCGTGGAAGAGGGCAGCGAGGAAAGCCGTGGATGACAACCGGTCCCGAGCGGCTTCAGCCGACCAGGTGGTCTGACGTCTCGTTCGGGACGGCGCTTCCTGCATGCGATACGTGGCCGAATTCCCGGTGCCCAGCCGGGATATCACTCAATTATACGCACCCGGGCGGGCTGGAACGGCGGCAGGTCACAGTTCCGGGCCGGATCGCGGCCAGTCGACGGCGGGCAGCCGCCCCCCGTTGTCACGCGACAGGCGGACGTTCATCGCCGGCGTGGTCAGCAGCTCGCCGCGGGTCGTCACTAGCAGGGCGGTGCGGATGCCCAGGGTTGCGGCAATCGCCCGGAAGCGGTCTGGCCCCGCCACCATGAGTGCCGTAGACGCGGCGTCAGCCAGTTCGGCGTCGTCCGCGACCACAGTGACCGTGGCGCTCCGGGTCGTGGGTCGGCCGGTGGCCGGATCCAGGATGTGATGGTAACGGCGGCCGTCCTTCTCATACCCCCGCTCGTAGTCGCCCGACGTGGACACCGCTTCGCCGGGGCCGAGAGCAAGTTGTGCAAACACCCGGGCTTCGCGGGGATGCCGCAGGCCGATGACCCACGGCCGCGTGCCCTTTTTGCCGATCGCCAGGAGGCTGCTACCACCGACATCAAGCAACGCGCTCCGGATCCCGCGGTCCGCCAGCACCGCGCGGGCTCGCTCCAGCGCCGTACCCTTTGCCATGCCGCCCAGGTCGATGCACAGGGGACGCACCGACGATGCGGTCCGGCCGTCGAAGCGCAGGTCGGCAAGCGTGCCCTGATGGGCCCGCAGGGACTGGATCTGCGCGTCGGGTGGCGGGGAGGCGGCTGCTGCCAGATCGTCCTCGCTGTCGAATTGCCACAAGCGCACGAGGGCGCAGACGCCGGGGTCGAACAGCCCTTCGCTGCGCGAGTACAGGTCGATCGCCTGAGTGATGAGCGGCGCCAGTTCGGCGCTCACCGGGGCCGGGTGACCCTGGGCCAGTGTGGCGTTCACGCGAGCCAGCTCGCCGGTGCCGAAGGCGTACCAGTCGCGCTCCGCGACCCGGAACAACTGCTCGACGGCCGTTGCCGCGGCTTTGGACGCCTCGGTGTCCGGATGGAGGATCTCGATCCGGACAGTGGTCCCGAAGGCCTGGAAGTCGTGCTCGGTAGCGACCGGGCGCGCGCAGGCGGCCAGCGCGACCGCAATCCAGGGGGCGAGGGCCGGACGGCGGAGGCCGCCCGTGTTCAGGCGCGCAGCTTCCCGGCGGCGGCCCTGGCAGGACTGGCGGCGAGGCGGGAGTCGAGAGCGTCAAACAGCGTTCCCGCCACGTCCAGCCCGCCCAGCTTCTGGAGTTCCCGAATGCCGGTCGGACTGGTGACATTGATTTCAGTGAGGTAGTCGCCGATGACGTCGAGGCCGGCAAACAGCACACCGCGGTCCCGCAGCACGGGACCGACCTGCGCGCAGATCCACCGGTCACGCGCCGTGAGTTCGCGGACTTCCGGCTGGGCGCCAGCAACCAGATTGCCCCGATTGTCGTCCGCCGCTGGCACCCGGGCGAGGACCCGGCTCACCGGTTCCCCGTCCACAATGATGATGCGCTTGTCGCCCCGGGTGATCTCGGGTATGTACTTCTGGGCCATGGCGTACTGCTGGCCGTAGTTGGTGAGCGTCTCGAACACCACGTTGGCGTTGTTGTCGCCCTGCCGGAGCACGAAAATGGAGCGACCGCCCATGCCATCCAGCGGCTTGACGACAATGTGCCCATGCTCGGCAAGGAAGGCCCGAATGTCGCCCATCGAGCGCGTGATCAGGGTTTCGGGGCAGCACTCCGGGAACCAGGCCGTGTAGACCTTCTCGTTCATGTCGCGGAGGCTCTGGGGCTTGTTGACCACCAGCGTGCCCTGCAGCTCGGCGCGCTCGAGCAGGTAGGTGGTGTAGATGTACTCGGTGCCGAAAGGCGGATCCTTGCGCATGAGGATGAGATCGAGCACCGCAAGGGGCATCTCCTCCCGTGGACCGAGCTCGAACCAGTCGGATTTGCTGTCGGCTACGTGCAGGGAGCGGGCGCTGCCCTGGGCGACGCCATTGCGCAGCCGGAGGTCTTGCTGCTCGAAGTACCACACTGCGTAGCCGCGGCGCTGGGCCTCGACGAGCATCCCGAGCGTGCTGTCCTTGGCCGGGATGATGCCCGCGATCGGGTCCATCACCACGCCGAGCTGCGGCTTGCGCATCATTGCTGCTCCATCATTAGGTCAAGTGCCGGGGTCGACGCGTCGCCGGCCGTCCGGCCGCATTTTGCGACGCTGTGCGTATTCTGGCCCGCCGGTGCTGAAATGGCACGGAGGCCGGGAGTATCATCGGCGTGCGGGTCTTTCGGCCGGGCTGGCCGGATGTGGTGACGCGCAGGTGGGACCCGGGGCGGGTCATTCAATGGCGATCCGGGCGGCGAGTGGCTCTTTCGCCCGCATGGCTGGGCCTCGACGGTTATGTTAAAAGTTCATGGTGCGGCGGGCGGCGTGACGCCTGGCCTGGAGAACCTTGTGACGGATAGCGCCGCGCCGGCTTTGCACGGGCTGAAAGTGCTCGTGATCGACGACAGCAAGACCATCCGGCGGACGGCCGAAACCCTGCTGTCCAAGGAAGGCTGCACGGTCTACACCGCCGTGGACGGCTTCGATGCTCTGGCGAAGATCGCCGACTACCGGCCCGACATCATCTTCGTGGACATCATGATGCCGCGGCTGGATGGTTACCAGACGTGCTCGTTGATCAAGCACAACCGCACGTTCCGGGAAACTCCCGTGATCATGCTCTCGAGCAAGGACGGCTTGTTCGACCGGGCGCGGGGCCGCATCGTCGGTTCCGAGCACTACTTGACCAAGCCTTTCACCAAGGATGAACTGCTGGGCGCGATTACACGCCAGGCGGCGCGCTGAGCTCGGCGCGCCCCTCTCGTCGGTCTGGACTACGAGGCGGGTCAAGGAACGAACATGGCACTGGTACTGATTGCAGACGACTCACCGACGGACCAGCACATCCTGGCCCGGGCGCTGGAGAAGCACGGCTATGAGACTCTCGTGGCCAAGGACGGCGAGGAGGCGCTCAGGCTTGCCGCCCAGCGTTCGCCAGACCTGATCCTGATGGACATCGTAATGCCCGGCATCAACGGCTATCAGGCAACCCGGCAGCTTGCCCAGAATCCGGCCACCGCCTCGATTCCGATCGTGATCGTGTCCACCAAGACCCAGGAAGCCGACCGGGTTTGGGGACTCAGGCAGGGGGCCGTCAGCTATCTGACCAAACCCGTTACCGACACCGACCTGGTGGCTGCCGTGCGGAACGCGCTCGGTCATTGATGGAACGCGGATGACTTCAGCCACCCCGATTTCAGCCACCAAGGGCAGACTCCGCGATCTGAGGGAGCATCCTTTCGACCTCCTCCGGGAGATCGAGCGCCGCAGCCGCGCCGCCGCGGCGGGCGCCCACGGCAATGATGTGGGCCTGGCTGAATGGGTGGGCGTGGGCTTCCGCCTCGGCCATGAGCGCTTCGTGGTGCCCCGCGACGAGGTGCGGGAAGTCCTGATGG
>JBDSWH010000073.1:0-13401 GCA_039926785.1 Gammaproteobacteria bacterium | reverse complement strand
GAAAAGATGGTCGGCCGGTCGTTGGCCTGGATCACGTGGAACCAGGTGTCGCCAACGCCCGAGACATCGACCGAACCCACGAAGTCGTAGTCGGCCGACATCGGGAACTGCACTTGCGCCCCGGTGTTCCAGGTGTAGTCCGGGGTATAGGGCGACTCGTTGCCGACACTGTCCGGCCGTGCCTCGTTCTTCTTGATCTCGGTGTCGTTGAAGTTGGCGCCGCCGTACAGGGACAACCAGTCATTGACAGCAAGGTTCAGGGAGAATTCCACACCGTCAATGTCCACCTCGTCGATGTTCGACACCACGCGCAGGAGGCCGAAGCCGCCCACGATGAACTCGAAGAACTGCATGTCTTCCACGTCCACGTGGTACACGGCAATTTCCGCGCGAAGCCGGTCATCCAGCCACTGGGACTTCAGGCCGGCCTCGTAGGACCAGGACGTTTCCTCGCCATAGCTGTCCTGGATGTTTACGGGTGCGAAGCCGCTGCCCTCGAACGGCCCGCCGGGGCCAAGCAGGGGCTGGTTGATGAACAGGTCGACGGTCGCCGCCGAGCCCTGGTTATTGAAGCCGCCGCTCTTGAAGCCCACGCCCGCCGTGGCGTACGCGGTCAACGACTCCGTCGCGTCCCAGGTGAGCGAAAACTTCGGCTCAACCTGGTCATAGGTCTTGTCCTGCGGTGCGATGCTGCCGCTGGCGCACAGGCCCGGGTTGATGGGGGACGGGGTAGGGCCATCGCCGCACGTGTCGATGTATTGCGTCGTGGCGTCCTCCGGCACCAGGCTCCGCACGCTGCGCTCTTCCCGGTCGTAGCGCAGGGCCAGGGAGGCCTCGATGGTGTCGGTCAGGTCGTAGGCCAGCTGGCCGAACACCGCATAGACATCGGTATCGAACTGGTCGTGGGCCAGCTGCTCGGTGGGATTGTCCGGGTTGTTCGTGTACAGCGCGGGAATGATGCCGAAGCCCCGGTCGATGCCCGTGTTGACGCCCACTTCGCGGTCGATGTTGAGGTAGTAGAGGCCGGCGAGCCAGCGCAGGCGCTGGTCGCCCTTGGATGCCAGGCGGACCTCAAACGAGTAGTCCTCCTGGTTCCGGACCTGGTACTGGGTGCCGTCGCAGGCGGTGGGGGTGTAGGCGCCGAAGAGCGAGAACTCGGGCGTCGGCCCGATGGCCTGGGGCGGGATCAGGGGATAGCCCGCGAGGGCTGCCGTGGTGTCGCGGCACTGCTGGTCCTGAAAGAAGAAACCGAAGGCGCCGCTGGTGCCGTCAGCCCCCAGGTCGTTCTCGATGTCGCTGTACAGGCCCCAGGCGGTCAGGTCCGCCCAGCCCATGTCGTAGTCCACCTTCGCGGAGAGTTCGAGGGCGTCCTGGTTGTTGAAGGGGACGATGTTGTTGTCGAACTGGAAGTCGTGGCCGTTGACGTTTTCGTCGGCGAAGGCCGCCACATCGGACGGGAAGCCAAAGGCGCCCTCCAGGAACCCGACGAGGCTCGGAATGTGGAACACCGAATTGAACGAGATCGATCCGGCGTCCACTTCGCCGACGCGCAGCTTGCCATCAATCGTCAGCTTGTCGGTCGGCTGCCACACGGCGCGGGCCGCCACATCCCAGCTCTTGAAGTTGTCCACCACGTCCGTCGAGCCAAACGGGTTGCTGCTGGCGACGTAGGCGTTCTGGTAGTAGCCGTCACTCGTGCGGAAATCGCCGGACACGCTGACGCCGAGGGTATCGGACACCGGGCCGCCGACGAGTCCTGACAGGGTGTAGGTGTCGTCTTCGGCCATGCTGCCCTTCAGGTTGCCACCCCATTCGTCACCCGGCTTCTGCGTGGTGATGATGATGGCGCCGGCGGCGGCATTGCGGCCGTACAAGGCGCCCTGGGGGCCTTTCAGGACCTCGATCTGCTGGAGGTTGGTGTACTCCCGGTTCAGCGCGGCCGGGTTGGTCATCAGCACGCCGTCGATGATCAGCGCGTAGTTCGTTTCCGCATCGCGGGCGCCGTTGATGCCGCGGATGTTGACCTGGGAATCCGCCACTTCCGCCGCGTTGACAATGGATACCCCGGGGGTCATGGCGATAAAGTCCGCGGCCCGCTCGATTCCCGCTGCCTCGATCTGGGCCGTCGAAAAGGCCGTGACGGAGCCCGGGACGTCCTGAATGGATTCGGCCCGCTGCCGTACGGTCACGATGATTTCTGAAACTTCGTCGTCGGCAGCCATGGCCGGCTGGGCCGCCAGTACTGTCGCCGCCAGCGAAGCCGCCGTCAGACCCGCCCGCGTCACCCGCAACGCTCTTGAGCTAGACATCTTAAAGACTCCTCACCCCTGGGAATTTTTCGCCCGGTCCCCCCGATAGTGGTAACCAGGTCAAGTCCCAAAACTATAGCTTTCGCCCATTGCAGTCAATTCGTGGCGCCGGCGCGACAGCCTGGGACCGGTTGGCGCGGGGGTCCATTCCGGCGCCCGGCCGAATGGACAGTCCGGGCGGCGATCCATTAAGGTCGCGGCCTCCTTCAAGGACGTTCAATGACCGAGACGCTGCCCGAGTCCAGGGACTTCATCCGCCAGATCGTGGCCGACGACCTGGCCAGCGGCAAGCACGCGGTCATCGTCACGCGCTTCCCGCCGGAGCCAAACGGCTACCTGCACGTGGGCCACGCCAAGTCCATCTGCCTGAACTTCGGTGTGGCGGCCGAGGCCGGCGGGCAGTGCTTCCTCAGGCTCGACGACACCAATCCCCTGAAGGAAGACCAGGCCTATGTGGACGCGATCATCGACAACGTGCGCTGGCTGGGCTTTGACTGGGGTGACCGGCTGACCCACGCGTCGGATTATTTCCCCCGCATCCACGAGTGTGCCCTGGACCTGATCCGGGCCGGCAGGGCTTACGTGGACAGCCTTTCCCAGGAGCAGATGCGCGAGTACCGGGGCACGCTGACAGCCCCCGGCCGCGAAAGTCCCCATCGGGCGCGAAGCGTGGCCGAAAACCTGGATCTCTTTGCCCGCATGCGGGCCGGCGAGTTCGCGGACGGCGGGCACGTGCTTCGGGCCCGGATCGACATGGCGTCGCCCAACATCAACCTGCGGGATCCCGTGCTGTACCGGATCAGGCGGGCGACGCACCAGCGAACGGGCGACGCCTGGTGCATCTACCCGCTGTACGACTTTGCCCATGCGATATCCGACGCCATCGAGGGGATCACCCACTCGCTCTGCACGCTGGAATTCGAGGACCATCGGCCACTCTATGAGTGGATCCTCGATAACCTCAACCTGCCGGCCCGGCCCCGGCAGATCGAGTTCTCCCGGCTCAACCTGGCATTCACAATCACCAGCAAGCGCAAGCTCGCGGAACTGATTGACCGCAACCTGGTGACCGGCTGGGACGATCCCCGCCTGCCCACCATTGCCGGCATGCGCCGCCGGGGCTACCCACCGGAAGCCCTGCGCGATTTTGCGGGCCGCATCGGTGTGACGAAGAAGGAGCACATGATCCAGATGAGCCTGCTGGAGAACTGTGTGCGGGACAGCCTCAATCCGGTGGTGACGCGCGCCATGGCGGTTGTCAGTCCGCTCAAGGTCGTGCTGACCAACTACCCGGCCGGCAAGTCGGAACTTCTGCCGGCGGCCAACCATCCGGATCGTCCGGATCTCGGTGAGCGCCAGCTGCCCTTTGGCCGCGAGCTGTGGATCGAGCGGGACGACTTCATGGAGCAGGCACCGAAGAAATTCTTCCGCCTGCAGCCCGGAGGCGAGGTGCGCCTGCGCTATGGCTACATCATCAAGTGCGTCGACCTGGTGAAGGATGCGGACGGGCGGGTGACGGAGGTCCACTGCACCTACGACCCCGAAACCCGCAGTGGCCTCGCCGGTGCCGAGCGCAAGGTGAAGGGCACGATCCACTGGGTCAGCGCCGATCAGGCCGTCAACGCGGAAGTGCGGCTTTACGATCGCCTGTTTGGCACGGCACGCCCGGACGGGGAGGACGCTGACTTCAAAACCTTCCTGAACCCCGCGTCGCTGCGCGTCGAAGGGGAGGCCCGGCTGGAACCGCTGCTGGCCGGCGTCCACCCGGGCGCGGTCGTGCAGTTTGAACGCCTCGGGTACTTCGTTGCCGACCGGATTGACCACCGGCCTGACCGGCCCGTGTTCAACCGGGTGGTGACCTTGCGGGACTCCTGGGCCAAGCTTGAAGTGGCGGCGGCGTGAAGCGCGGCCCAGAGCGCGGCCCAGAGCGCGGCCCAGAGAGCTGATTCAGGCGAGGGCGCGTGCCATGCAGGCCTACTGCATCAATGTCGCGAGCGAGGCCACCCGGCGCGCGCTTCTGGAAGGCCAGATGGCCTCGCACCTGCCGCCGGGCTGGCGATGGACCTGGGTTGATGCCGTAACACCGGCATCTCTCGATCCCGCACGCACCAGTCCCGGCCTGAAGCCGGGTGAAAACGCCTGCTACCAGAGCCACCAGCGGGTCATCGGGCTGGCCGCGGCTGCCGGCGGGCACGCGCTGGTGCTCGAGGACGACGTCCTTCTGGGGCCGCAATCCGCGGGCATGATCGAAGGTGCAATCCGGTCCCTGCCGGAAGAGGGGTGGGACCTGCTGTTTACCGACGTGGCCATTCCCGATCCGGAGCCCATGCTGCAGCTTTTTCTGCTCCGCCGGCGCTGGCAGGCCGACGGCCGTGTGCACCTTCTCGATCTCCGGCAGCTGCCGTTCTGCGGTTCCACTGCCTACGTCATCAACAGTGCGTCGCTGTCGCGAGTTGCAGCGGTCGCCAACGAGAATCGCCACGGACTCCCCTACGACCTCTTGCTGCGCCAGGCCATTTACGAAGGCCGGTTGCAGGGACGGCTCATCTTCCCGTTTGCGACCACCGTGTCTGCCATGGCGGATGCCAGCCAGATTCAGGCGGCTGGTGTGCAGGCCACGGACCTGGTGTGGAATGCCTACCGGCGGCTGGTGTGGGCGGGCCAGGACCTGGATCCGGTGGCAGTGACGCTGGCGGCGTTGCCTGTGGCCGGAGTCGACGCCGAGAGTGCGCTGATGGGACGAATCCTTGCGGAAGCGCTCTCCCCGGCACTGGTGCAAAAGTAGGAATTCGCCCGTTGCCCTAGCGCGTCGCGTTGAGCACCAGCACCGGCGCCCCCCGGCCAAGGCCCAGCGACTCCGCGGCGCTGCCTTCCGCCCGCGCGATCTCCAGCACGCCGAAGGAGTTGATCAGTGCCAGGAACTCCCCGGGTTGAGCGTCGCCGTAGGTCTTGCGCAGCGCCAGGCGGTGGCCACCCGCCAGCACCACCGGTTTGCGAAAGCCCGCCACGAGCGCCGCGTCGATATTGGTAATCAGGTTCCCGAAGGTGTCGATGGCGACCACGGTACCCCGCACTTCGTGGGGGTCGGCCTCGGGCTCCTCCTGTAGCGACGGGATCAGCTCGCCGGCGGGTGGGCCGATATCACTGACGGCCACGCGTGCCGCCGCCAGTTCAGCGGCGAGCGGTGCAAAGATGTCCCGGCCATGGAATGTGCTGCTGGGGCTGGGCCAGCCCTGCTGCTGCCGCCAGGTCTCACTCAACCTGTGGCAGTGCTCCGGATGGGTGCCGAGCAACGGCTGCAACAGGCCATTGTCCGGGCCGACGAAGAGATGGCCGTCGTGCTCGCCGGCAATGATCCCGCGCGCGGTGCCGACTCCGGGGTCCACGACGGCCACATGGACGGTTCCGCGCGGAAAATAACGGTAGGAGCGTGCCAGCCAGAAGCCAGCTTCGATCGGCCAGTGCGCCGGGATCTCGTGGGTAAGGTCCACGATCCGGGCCTCGGGGCAACGGATGAGGATGGCGCCCTTCATCACGCCGACGAACGGACCCTTTGATCCGAAGTCCGTCGTGAGTGTGATGACCGCCGCCATTGGCAGAGGATAGCCGGTAGGAGCGCCCGTAGGAGCGCCTTCAGGCGCGATCGGGATGGATCGCGCCGGTCGGCGCTCCTACTTCGGGCTCCCCTTCGACCGTCGTACGCCGTGCCGCAAACCAGGCCCCGATGCGTGCCTGGATCATCAGGATGCTGGGCGTCAGTAGCAGTGTCAGGATCGACGCGAAAATCAGACCGCCGATAATCACTGTCGCCATTTCCGCCCACCACTGGCCGCTCGGACCGCCGAAGTACACCTGACGGTCGAGGATGTCGATATTCAGCTTCAGGGCCATGGGCAGCAGGCCCAGAATCATCACGACCTTCGTCAGCAGTACGGGCCGGAGCCGTTGGGCGCAGGTGCGGAGCACGGCTTCGCGGGCCGCCGTGCCCGCCTCCCGCAGCTTGTTGTAAGTGTCGATCAGCACGATGTTGTTGTTCACGATGATGCCCGCGAGCGCGATCGTACCGATCCCGCAGTTGACCAGGCTGAAGGGCCGGCCGGTGGCCAGCAGGCCCAGCAGCACGCCGCCGGTCGAGAAGACCACCGCGGTGAGAACCAGCAGTGGCTGGAAGAGGCTGTTGAACTCGGCCACCAGGATCAGTGCGATGAGGCCGAGGCCCACGAGAAACGCCTTGCCAAGGAAGCTGGCGGTTTCCTGCTGGTCGCGGGCACCACCCTTGAAGCGGAGTTGCACACTGGGATCCAGGTCCAGGGAGGGCAGTGCGGTCCGTACCTGATCGAGCACCGGTTCGATCTGCACGCCCTTTTCCAGGTCCGCCTGTACCAGCATCGTGCGCCGCATGTCCGTCCGCATGATGGTGTGCGTGGCTTCAGCGGCCTTGCGGGTGACAAAGCTGCCCATCGGCACGTTGCCGGCCTTGGTGGGGATGCGCAGGTCGGCAAGTTTCTCGAGGCTGCGGTCGTCGGACGGAAACCGCACACGGATGTCGATCTCCTCGTCGGAGTCGTCCGGGCGGTAGGTGCCGAGCTTGATGCCGTTGGTGACGAGCTGGATGATGTTGCCCACCAGTGACACGTCGGCGCCGAACTTGGCGGCCTGGGTGCGGTCGACTTCCATGCGCCATTCGATGCCCGGCAGTGGCCGGGTATCTTCCGCGTTGATCACGCCCGGGATGGTCGCCACGAAGGCCCGCAACTTGTTCACCGCGTCGCGCAGCGCGTCGAGGGAAGGGGAGGACGCCTCGATGTTCAGCGGCTTGCCCTGGATCGGGCCGTCCTGGGGTACGCGGGGCTCGATGACGATGCCGGCGATACCGGCGGTGCGCTCGCGGATCTCCGCGATGATTTCCGTTGCGGGCCGGCGCTGCCGCCAGTTGTCGAAATTGAGGCTGATGGATCCGATCTGGTCGGGCGACGCGCCCTTGTTGCCCGAACCGGAAGTCACGTAGACGTGTTTGATGCCCTTGACGCCGTACACCTGCGCCTCGACAACGCGAACGAGCCGGTCCTTTTCCTGGGTGGACAGGTCGCCCCGGGCCCGGATGTCCACGCTGCCCTGCTCGGGATCCACGTTCGGAAACAGGGTGACACCCCGTCCGAACAAGCCGTAGGTCACGAACACCATCAGGAGCAACGCGGTAACTCCGCCGGCGGTGAGCCACGGACGGTCGATGGCTTTGGTCACCACGCGGATGTACCGGCCGGTCCAGCCGCCGAGCTGACCAAGGTCGCCGGCTTCCGCCAGCATGAGCTGTTGCCGGGCCTCGGGGCTGATGTGCCCGCTCCGCCCGAAGATGGCGCCGAGCGCCGGGACGACGAACATCGCGATCACGAGTGACGCCGCCAGCGTGTAGATCAGGACGATCGGCATGTAGCGCAGGAAACTGCCGATGATTCCCGGCCAGAAGACCAGGGGCAGGAAGGCCACGATCGTGGCGGAGATGGACGCGAAGATTGGCCAGGCCATGCGCTTCGCGGCTTCCGCATAGGCCACCCTCCGGTCGAGGCCCTCGGCCATGCGTCGGTCGGCCAGCTCAACGACCACGATGGCTCCATCCACCACGAGTCCCACCGACATGATCAAGCCGAAGAACACGACGAGATTCATGGTCATGCCGGTCACGGCAAGCAGGACGAAGGCGGCAGCGAAGGAGCCCGGAATCGAAATCCCGGCGAGCAGCGCGTTCTGCAGACCCAGGATGCCGATCAGGCAGATCACCACCAGCAGCACGGCCACGACGACATCATTGACGAGCTGGCTGATGTCTTCCCTGACGCGCACTGACTTGTCGCGGCTGTAGGTGAGGGTCAGGCCCTGCGGCCAGTCCTTCTGGGCCTCGGCCACGGCGATCTTTGCGGCACTGACCACATTCAGGATATTCGAGCCATTGCGCTGGACGACGCGGATTCCGACGGCCGGCTCACCGTTCAGTCGCGCATAGCTCTCGGGATCCTTGAATGTCCGGCGCACCTCGGCGATGTCCCGGAAGCGCACGACGCGCTCCCCGTCCACCTTCATCGGCAGGTTGAGCACGTCTTCCGGCGACTCGATGACACCGGGGACCTTGACGGCGAAGCGGCCCTGGTCCGACTGCATCGAGCCGGCGGCAACCAGGCGGTTATTGCGCTGGACGAAATTCAGGACGTCGGCAGGGGAGAGGCCGTAGCTCTCCAGGTTGAGGGGATTGATGACAATCTCCAGGATCTCCTGCCGGATGCCAACCATGTTGACCTCGAGCACACCGTCGATGGCCTGGAGGCGATCCTGCAGGTTCGTGGCAATCGCATTCATGGTCCTCTCGGGCAGATTGCCGCCGAGGTTGATCACCAGCATGGGATCGAACCGGGAGAACTTCACTTCGTTGACCGTCGGTTCCCGGGCATCCTCGGGCAGTTCCGCCTTGGCCTGGTCCACGCGCTCGCGCACGTCGGTCAGCGCCTGGTCGACATCCACCTCGGGGCCGAATTCCAGCGTCACGGAAGCCCGGTTCTCGGTGGCGGAGGCCACCATCTCCTTGAGCCCTTCCAGATTGCGCAGCTGCTGCTCCAGGGGCCGCACGAGCAGGCGCTCCGAGTCCTCCGCGGCCACGCCGTCCAGCAGGACCTCCACGCTGATGTAGGGAAAGTCCACGTCCGGCTGTGCTTCCTTCGGCAGCCCCCGGTAGGCCGCGCCGCCGGCGAACAGCAGGACGGCAAGCGCCACCATGACCGCGCGGCTGCGGCTGACGCAGAGGTCTATCAGGGCATTCATGGCAGGGCATTCATGGCAGGGCATTCATGGCAGCGCATTCATTGACGGACGCCCGGGCTCGTCAGCGGGGTTACCGCTGGTGTCCGGCCGTCGGCCAGTGCCGTTTCCGGCTGGGCCGCCACGGCGACGACGGGCTGACCCGCGGACACATAGCCCTGGCCCACGATAATGATATTGGCGGTGTCTGGCAGCCCGGTCACCCACACGCCGTTGGCCTCGGAATGGGCGATCTCGACGCGATAGAACACGACGTGATTCTGCAGGTCCACGGTCTTGATCCCGAGGTCGCCATTCGCGTCCAGCGTCAGCAGGGATGGCGCCACGCGATAGGCCAGGACTTCGCCGCCGGGAATACGCATTTCCGCCGTCACGCCGGCAGGCAGCGTGCCGCCCGGATTTGGAATCTCGAGCTCCACGGTGAACGTGCGGGTGGATGCCTCCGCGACGGGCGCGAGGTAGCGGATACGGCCCTTGGCTTCCTGGCCCGTCACCAGGGCGGCCGTCGCCATACCGCCGACGCGGACGAAGCCGGCGTCCTGTTCCGCGATGCTGCCGGTAACGATCAGCTTTGTGTTGTCCACGAATGTGGCGACCGGATCACCGGCGCGCACGTAGTCGCCGACTTCGACGGCGCGCTCCTGCACCGTGCCGTCGAATGGTGCGCGGACGTTCATGTATTCCAGGTCCAGCTGGGCCCGGAGGAGTTCGGCTTTCGCGCCCTCGAGTTTGGCGCGCGTCTCCGCGAGCTGGGTGTCGGAGACGTAGCCTTGGGGCTTCAGTTCCTGCTGCGCTTCCCAGGCGGACTGCTGCTCGCTGACGCCGGCCCGGGCCTGTTCCAGGCGTGCGCGCCGGTCGCGCAGGTCGAGTTGGACCAATGGCTGGCCCTTGCTGGCGGGTTCGCCCCGGGCGATGCCGATGGTGGTGACCCGGCCGCTGGTTTCGGCCTTGATCTCCACGGTGCGCGCGGGAGCGGTACGGCCATAGATGCTGATCGTGCGGGTGACCGGCTCCGCTTGCTGGCGCCGGGTCTGGACGCGGGTCGTCGTTGACGCCTGCGCGGCCGGTGGCGTGTTTTCGTCGGCCGTACGGGGCGGCTTGCGACCGATCAAGCCGGTGGCGAGCCAGGCAACAACGATGACGGTAACGCCAACAGCGAGCAGCCACGGTCGACGGGTCAGGGTGGAAGCGATTCGCATGCAAAGTCCTTTGATTTCAGCAGGAACGATACCCCGCCACCGATCCCAAAGGACTGGCCTGCCGCGTCTGCTTTGTAACTTTTTGTAACCGCCGTCGCTATACTCCCGGGGGAGGTAAACATGGTGGCTGGGCAGCGATTCGTTCTTGTGATTGCCCTGGGGCTTGGCGCCGCCGCCTGGTTGCCCGCTGCGACGGCCCAGGTGTCCGCTGAAATCCTGGTCGGCCGGGTGGATGACACACGCGCTCCTGGTTTACCCGGGACGGCCGAAGACCCGTCGCCCGTGTTGCCAGGCGAACTCGCTGAACCCCGCTCCGTGACCCTCCCCCAGCCGGTCTATCCCCGAGCTGCCCGGGCTGCGCGCCAGGACGGGCGCGTGATGGTGTGCTTCACGCTCGACGAGCGTGGCAGGGTCCAGGAGCCGGCCGTGCGCGCCTCGACGGATGCCGTGTTCAACCAGCCCGTGCTCGACGCGATCAGTGCGGCGCGGTTTACGCCGGCCCGCGCGGGCAAGGTCCCGGTCCGGTCCACGGCGTGCCGCACCTTCCGGTTTGTGCTGCGGTAAGTCGGTCCGGTGCCCTTCTCTTAATGTGCGATTCACACCGCTCGTTGCTAAACTTCCCCAGCTCCTGAACCCATCACCGTTGCGAGGAATTCCCGTGAACAAGCCCGAAGTTAGCCGGAGCCGCTTTCTGGCCCAGGTGGCGATCGCGGTGCCCGCCGGCGCCGCACTACTGAACGCCGCCGTCATCGGCACAGCGTCCGCCCAGGCCGCATTGCCCCTGCTGGACCCCTCCGACCCGTCTGCCAAGGCCCTGCTCTACGTGGACGACGCCGCCAAGGTCGACCGCAAGAATCCGCTTGCGGCGCGCTTCACTCCTGACCAGGACTGCGCCAACTGTTCGCAGATCCAGGGCAAGGCAGGCGACGCCCACCGTCCCTGCACGATCTTCCCTGGCAAGCTCGTTTCCGCCAAGGGCTGGTGCAGCGTCTGGGCGAAGAAGCCCTGAGGCAACGGCCGCCGCTTTTTGGCATTGCCGGCTACAAGAACGCCGGCAAGACGACCCTCATCGTCGATCTCGTGCGCGACCTGGTTGCCCGGGGCTGGCGCGTAGGGACCATCAAGCACGCCCACCACGACTTCGACATCGATCATCCCGGCAAGGACAGCCATCGGCATCGCTCGGCCGGAGCCGCCGAAGTGATTGTGGCTTCCGCCCGCCGGGTGGCCCACATTCGCGAACTCGGTTCTGAACGCGAGCCGACCCTTGACGAGCTGTCAGCCCGGATGGTCGACGTTGATCTCGTTCTGGTGGAGGGCTGGAAGTCCGGCGGCCAGCCGCGACTCGAGTTGCGCCGCGATGCTGCCCCGGCGCCGGCTATTGCCGGAAACTCTCCCGGCGTCGTGGCGATCGTCAGTGACACGCCAATCGCCGGTGAAGCGTTGCCCGTCCTGATCCGGGACAACGTGGCGGGGATAGCGGACTTCGTTCTTGCGGCCGTCGGCCTGCCACCGGTTCCCGCGCGCGACGGTCGCGGCTGAAGCCGCTCCTACGGAAGCGTTGCGTCGTCGGGGTAAAGCGGCACCGTTTGCAGCACGCCCCCGGCAGGAATTTCTTCGACACCCTCGAGAACGATTGCCCAGCAGTTCGCCACGAGCAGCGGGGCGATGCGAAACGACTCCTGTCCCGGGAGGATACGCACCCGGCGCACGCCGCGGGCATCGACTTCAGTCCTCGCCTTGGCGAAGAAGCGCAGGTTGCCGCGTCCCCGCACGGGTTCCAGGGTCAGTGCGGGGGTGGCGCATTCCGGTGCCTGGCCCCGCAAGCCCCGCAGCGCCGGGATCACGAAGAAGCGCATGCCGACGGCGACGGCCAGCGGATTGCCGGGGAGTCCGAAGAGCAGGGTGCCACCGGGCAGGCGCGCATGGAGTACCGGCTTGCCCGGCCGTATGGCGACCTTGTGGAACAGGACCTCGCCCCCGAGTGCACGCACGGCCGCCGGGAGCAGGTCGAGCCGGCCAGCCGAGACTCCGCCGGTGGTGAGAATCACATCAGCGCCCGCCACCAGCTCGGAAAGGCGGGTGCGCAACTCGGCAGCCGCGTCCGTTGCCCGTGCCAGGACTGTCAGCTCCGCCCCCAGGAGCGGAAGGATCGACCGAAGGTAGGGGCCATTGGCGTCACGGATCCTGCCCGGAGGAAGCTCCGTGCCTTCGCTTACCAGTTCGTTTCCCGTGGTCAGCACGGCGATCCGCGGGCGCCGCGCGATGTGGACTTCGTCGATACCGCAGGCCGCCAGGGCCATCAGGTGATGAGGCGCGAGCAACGTACCGCGGGTCACGACTGCTTGCCCGACGGAGAAATCCTCGCCGGCCAGCCGGACGTTCTGGCCGTGCTCTAGTGGCGTCGTGATCAGCAGCGAGGCGGGCTGGCCATCCACGCACGTTACCCGTTCCAGCGGTATGACGGCGTCCAGCCCGTCGGGTACCGGCGCACCGGTCAGGATCTCCCACGCCCGCTCGTCACGTCCCGGGGCCTCTGCTTCGGCGGGCGGTGCACGGCCGGCGGCAATGAGTCCCGCGACCGGGAGGCGGACCGGGTTTTGGACGGACGCGCCGCGGGTCGCCGCCGCGCGCAGGACATAGCCATCCATCGCAGCATTGGCGAATCCCGGCACGGCCAGTCGTGAATGGCTGGCTTCGGTGGTGATCCCTCCGACGGCTTCGGCCAGGGGCACGGCGTGTCCTGCTGGCGGCAGGGCGCCAGCGAGCAGCAACTGCAGAGCTTCCTCGTAGGGGATCACCGGGGTATCTTGCCAGAGCCCGCTCATGGGCGACCGGGACCAGTTCGTGCAAGTCACTGCCAGCCGACGCGCCGTCGTCCAGGGCCTTGCGGCGTCAGCCGCGCTGAACATGCGTTATGGACTGGCCGCCGCCGCGGTCAGCGAGGGCGCTGCCCCCCCGCCACCGGCGTACCGCCGGTTCGAGGATGTCCTCCGGAACAAGTGGACCTGGGACCGGGTTGCCCACGGCACCCACGGCACCAACTGCGCGGGCACCTGCGCCTTCAATGTGTACATCCGCAACGG
>JBDSWH010000072.1:0-15651 GCA_039926785.1 Gammaproteobacteria bacterium | reverse complement strand
CCTGCGGCGCCCGTTGGCAGCATGAGTGGCCAGTCCCGTTAGTGGCCTGCTAGTCATTTCGTGAGCCTGACTAACCGCGTGGCGAAACCGCCACCTGCGGAACCGGTGCCGCTCAATGCACCGCTGTTCCGCCGGCTGGTGGCGTCGCTGAGTGAAGAGCGGCGCTCGGTCGTCCTCGACCTGGGTGCCGTGCGGCCGGAGACGGTCGCCCTGCTGACACCGTATCGCTGCCGGCTCGAGATCGCCGACCTGGCGGGCGGCCTCGCCGGCCTCGACGCCGAGACGGACTGGAACCTGCTGCGGGACCGGGCGGAAGACCTGCTGCCGCCCGCGCGGCGGGAACCGGTCGACATCGTGTTCTGCTGGGATTTGTTCAATTACCTGCAACGCCCCGCGATCACCGCCCTGGCAGAGCGCATCGCGGCCCGCATGCGGCCGGGCGGTTTCGCCCACCTGCTGATCGTCTATTCGGGGACAACGATGCCGGCCTCGCCCAGCCAGTTCGCGCCGTTTGCCGATGGGCGGCTCACGGAAACCGCCACCACGGGCGGGCTCCGGAATGCGCCCCGCTATACGCCTGAGGACCTGGGCAAATGCCTGCGGGGTTTCCGGTCGGACAGCGCGATGCTCCTCCGGAACGGGATGCAGGAATTCCTGTTCCGCGCCTAGGCGGAGCGCGGCGCTGGTGATGGTACTGGCCGTGACGCTGGCGCGGCCCGCCAGGCCTGCCGCTGCCGGTAAGTCAGCGATCGCCACACCCACTCGAACGGCCCGATGCGGAACCGCGCGAGCCACCAGCGGCTCCAGGACAACTCCAGGGCACAGATCAGCACCACCACGGCGTACAACTGGTAACCGGTGACCCTGCCGTACAGTCCCAGGCCGAAGCCGTAGAAGATCAGCGCGCAAAGTATGGACTGGGCCAGGTAGTTGGTCAGCGCCATGCGCCCGGTGGCTGACAGCGCCCGCCGGATCGCCCCGCCGGCGCTGGCCTGGCAGAACCAGAGGATCAGTCCCAGATAGCCGAGCCCCATGGCGAGGCGACGCACGTCGTAGCTGAGCTTCGTGATTGTGACGTCCACCGGGTGGAAGTCCGACGCCAGCATCACACCCGTCTGCCAGAACGCCAGCGGCAACCCGACGGCCAGCGCGACGCCACTCATCGCAAGGTAGCGGGCGCGGGGCGCCGGCCGGGTGAACAGCCCGGCCCGGCACAGGACCATGCCCAGGATCATCATTGCCAGCGCATCCAGGAACCACCACTTCACCGCGACGATGGTCTGCAGGATCACGCTGACCTTCGCCTGGCGCACGAAAATCTGCCCGAGCGAGCCGGTCTGCATCGTGCGGATCTCGTCCGCCATCTTGGGGTCGGCCGTGCTCGGGCGCGCGTCCGCGAGTTCCTTGGCCCATTCGGCGGAAGCCTTGCTCGCGGGCTCCGAGCTGGCCGTCTCGATTGCCTGCAGGTGGTTGATCTCCACCAGGCGCAGCCCCGCCGGTACGGCCAGTGCAGCCACGACGATTCCCAGCAGTACAGGGGTGCGCAGGTTCCGGAGCGGGTACAGGCACCGCCCGGCCAGGCCGTACACGAACAGGATGTCGGCCGGCCACATGAAGACGTAGGCATTCACCAGGCCGAACCCGATCAGTACGAACGTGCGGCGGTACCAGGTGCCGCGCGCGGCACTGGCGCCGTTCTTCTCCAGCCGGGTCAGCAGCAGCAGGGCGCCAGCGCCGAAGAGCAGTGAAAGCAGCGTGCGCTGGCTGCCCTCGAAGAGGGTGTGGACCACTATCCAGGTGGCGAGCGGGGCGCCGTCGCGGTCCGCGATCGCGACGGGATAGTCGAAGAAGGCCTGGGGACCCGCAAAGGCCCAGATGTTCATGAGGAGCACTCCGAGCACGGCCACGCCCCGCGCCACATCCAGTGACTGGAGGCGTTCCTCCTGCGGGACGGGCGCTGAATGTAATTCGGCGTTCACCGCGGGACGACCGTGACCAGCGCTTTGTCTGCCACGCCGGCCCGGGTCCAGCGCAACTCCACCGACTGGCCCGGCTCGAGCTTCTTAAGCAGTTCGTTGAAGCCGCCCAGGTTGCTGACCTCCTTGCCATCGAGGTGGGTCAGGACGTCGCCGGCCTGCATGCCGGCCTTGTCGGCGGGGGAGCCGGGCACCACGCCGTCGAGCCGCAGTCCGGGACCCTGGAACGCGAAGTCCGGTACGGCACCGACGGAGACGCGCCGCGTCGGACCGCCCGCGGGTCCGGCACCGGTCAGCGGCGTGGCGGCGTTCGCCGCGAGGCGCTTGTCGGTGGAGGCGAGGTAGCCGATCGCCTCGGTGGCGACCGTGGCGACGCGCACCATGCCGGCGCCGTCGATCTTGTCGGGCGTGTCCGAGGGGCGGTGGTAGTCCAGCTCGGTGCCGGAGTAGAGCTGGACACCCGGCACGCCGGCCTCGATGAAGGCCCGCTGGTCGGAGGACTCGCTGGCACCGGGGATGCTCTTCGTCGGCACGCCGGTGACGGCCGTGATGCCGCTGAACACGAAGGGCCATTCCCGCGCGCTCTCGGTAGCAATGACTGAGACCGGATTCGTGCCCAGGCGGCCGACGGTGTCCATGTTGATGACGCCGTAGATACCCGTGAGTGGCACCGGCACCGGGTTCTTCACGTAGTGGCGCGAGCCTAGCAGTCCGGACTCCTCGGCGCTGAAGGCAACGAACACGATCGTGCGGGGTGGTGGTGGTCCCGCGGCCAGCGCAGTCGCCACCTCGATCAGGACGGCGACGCCGCTCGCGTTGTCGTCGGCTCCCGGGTGCAGCTTGCCCACGGCATCCGCGCGCGCGCCGGGCCAGCCCATCCCGAGGTGATCGTAGTGGGCGGTCAGCAGCACTGCCTCGCCCTTGAAGCGGGGATCCGCGCCGGGCAGCACGGCGACGACGTTCTGCAGGGCTGCTTCCTTCTTTTCCGGGCCACCGACGGCCTTGAACGCCTGGAAGTACGTGCCGTTGTCGCCGCCCGGATTGAGGCCGGCCGCGGCGAACTGGTCCCGGATGTAGTCGCGGGAGGCGGCGAGCCCGGCGCTGCCAAAGCCCCGGCCCTGGCGTTCCGGCGCGGACAGGAAGTTCACGTGGGCCCGCAGTTTGTCCGCCGAGTACGCCGGCGGCGGCTCGGCCAGTGCCGCGCGCTTTGGCAGTGCCGAGAGGAAGAGCGGTGCGCCGGTCTTCTCCAGGTTCACGTTCAGAG
Organism: Gammaproteobacteria bacterium; assembly: GCA_039926785.1. Taxonomy (GTDB): domain Bacteria; phylum Pseudomonadota; class Gammaproteobacteria; order Steroidobacterales; genus SHZI01. Next base: position 12,411 of record JBDSWH010000072.1, on the reverse strand, counting down.
GGGAGTCAGCGGTGGGCCACTCGCCCTTGGCCACGTTGGCCGGCTCCGTACCTTCGAAGGCAAGCCAGGAGTACTTGCCGTAGTGGGGCAGCTTCCGCGCCAGGCCGGCCATCGCCGCGTCGGGGTCGGACGTGACCCAGCCCACGGCGAGCTTTGGGTCGTCCGGGTGGCGGTGCGTGAGCACGTGGGAGTGGCCCGCGAAAGGCTCCTCAGTGGCTCCCACGCGCACGCCGCTGGCGGTGATCGCGAGCCCGAGGCCCGGGTCGGTGGTGAAGAGGGCCGCCGCGAAGCGGTTCTGGCGGCCGAGCAGCCACACGCTGTGGTCCGCCGGCAGCGCACTGATCTCCCGGTCCGTGACGACGGTGATCTTGTTTGCCGGACTTTTCCAGGCGTCGAGCACGGCCCGCCACTTCGCGGTGTCGGCGGCGGGCTCGGCAGGCAGAACGGCCACCACCTCACTCGCGCCGAAGAGCTGGCCGATGCTGGGCGCGGTTTCGCGCGGGTCCAGGATGCGGAACACGTCGAAGGCGGGATCGACGGAGACCGCGGTGGGTGCCATCGGGGTTTCGACGCTGAAGGAGGTGCGGGCGGCCTGGCTCCGGACCTTGGCCATCACCGGGCCCGCGGCGGTGCTGACCACCACCGGCACCTCGAGGTCGTAGGGGCCGGCCTGGCGCTGCGTGACGACGCCCGTTACCACGAACCGGCCCGACTTACCGGCGACCTTCACGTCGCTGACGGCGAGGTCGGCGGCGCCGGTGCGCTTCACCCAGTCGTCGAAGAAGCGGCGGAGGTCCCTGCCAGTGGTCTTCTCGAAGGCGGTGCGCACGTCGCCGAAGCTGGCGCGGGTGCCGCGGTAGTCCTGGTAGAAGGTGCGGAGCGACTGGCGAAAGAGATCGTCGCCCACCAGCTGGCGCAGCTCGTGGAAGCCCATCAGCGTCTTGCCGTAACCCACGGCCTCTGTCGCGGCGCTGTGCCGCGAGCGGAACTCCTTTAGCGGGAAGTCGCCGCTGGTGCTCGCGAAGTCGCGGTACTTCTTCAGCACGTCGCGCCGGTACTCGGCACCCTGGCCTTCGATCTCCTTCATGAGGTGATCGGCGAGATAGGCCGTGAGCCCCTCGCACCAGTTGCCGCTTAGGTAGTCCACGTAGACGGAATTGCCCCACCAGTTGTGCAGGATCTCGTGGGGATAGGACGAGGTGAGGATGAAGGGGAAGCGGATGATCTGGGGCCCGAGCAGCGTGTAGGAGGGCATGCCGTAGCCGGTCTCCCAGAAGTTCTCGACCAGCGCGAACTTCTTGTAGGGGTAAGCGCCGATGAGGTCGTTGTACATGCGGAGGTAGCGGCTCGTGGCGTCCAGGTACTTCGCGGCCAGTGCCGGGTCCGGCTGACGCAGGTACACCTGGGCCTCCACCGGGTTCGGGGCGAGGCTCGTGCTGGCGGTGTAGGGCGTGAGCGGTCCGCCCGCTACGGAGATCTCGTCCACGGCGCTGGGTGTTTCCCAGCGGGCCATGCCATCGGGTCCCGTGGACACGCCGTTGCCGGGCGCGATGATGTGCCAGCCGGCCGGCGTGTTGATCGTGAACGCGTAGGTGACCAGCTGGCCCGCCTGGTCGCCACCGAGTTGCGGGTACCAGAGCGTGGTGCCGGCCAGGTAGATGCCGTCGGTTGCCACGATGCCGGGAGTCTCGGCGAAGCTGCGCGCGTACTCCTCCGGGCTTGAAGTGGGCGGGATATCAACGAGGCCCGTGTACTCGAGCCGGAAGCTGCGGCCGCCGGCCGGCAGCTTGACGCGATAACCCGCAACACCACGCTGGTTGGCAAATTCCTCGCTGGTGCCGTTGATGCCGGCAAAGGCCTTCGCGCCGGCCTCGGCCGGCAGCTTTTCCACCGCCGGCTTCGACGCGGTCACCTGGAAGTTGGCACCCAGCACGAACTCCACGTGTTTGCCGGCCATCGAGGCGGGCAGTGTCACCTCGGCCACCGTCGTGAGCCGGTGCCTGGGCGGATCGATGGTGGCGGTGAGCTGGTAGGCCGGCCACTCGGTCGTCGAGGCCGTCGTGGCGGCGGCGCAGGCGGCCAGGTTCCAGACGAGAAGGGCGGCGAGGACGGGAAAGCGCGTGACCATGGCGGTCTCCGGCGAAACGGCAAGCGGCGATTCTATGCCCCGGTCGCCCCCCGGTGTCCCGGGGCGCACGCCCTGCGGCCCGATGCCGCAGGCGGAAGTGGTGCAGGCGCCCGGGCACCGGCCCCTCCCGGCGTTCAGCAGTGAGACGCCGGTGGCTGAATCGCGCTTGCAGGGCAACGTCCCACAGGACGTGTCACCGGTTCCCACACGCTCCGACGTTCGTGCCGCCTATAACGGGATATCCGCCCGGTAAATCGCGGGTCCCCACCAGGAGTTGCGTTATGGCAGACGTCGATCTCACCTTGCTCCAGGCCCACGTCATCGCCCAGGGGATGCTCATTCGCGCGCTCGTTCGCGCGGCGCCCGACGACTCTCGAATCCGCTCGCTCTATGCGGATGAACTGAGGAGGGGCCAGGCCGGCCTGCCGCCGGAGATGCTGGCGTTCGTGACCCTGCACGCGGAACTGATGCTCCGCCCCGGCCCCGCTTTCGCTCCCGAGGCGCATTCCGGCCCGGTTCGCTAGGCGCTGGCCGGGCTCCCGGCGCCGGATGGCCGACCCCGCGTGGCGGTGGGGTACCATCCGTGGCCGGATCAGGAGCACGCCATGAGCCGCGAGACCCGCTGCCTCAGCATCACCATCGACTGCCCCCAGGCCAAGGCCTACACCTGGCTGTCGGTGCCCGAGAACTTTCCCCACTGGGCCGCGGGTCTCGCCACGTCACTCCGGCAGGAGGGCGGTCAGTGGATCGCCAAGTCACCGCTCGGCGCCATGAAGATCAAATTCTCGCCGTCCAACGAGCTGGGCGTCCTGGACCACTGGGTGTACCCGGAAGCAGGCGGCGAGATCTACGTGCCGCTGCGGGTGGTGCCGAACGGCAACGGCTCCGAGCTGATGCTGACGCTGTTCAGGCAACCGGACATGACCGACGAGCGCTTCGCAGCCGATGCGGCGCTCGTGCTCAAGGACCTGAAGTTCGCCCGGAAGATCCTCGAACACGGGCCGGGACGGAAGCAGTAGGGACGAGATGGAAAACCATCCCGTGAGCGACGAGGGCAAGGCGGTGACTGGCAGGCCCCTGATCCGCAGCGATTGGCCGACCCTCATCCTCCTGGTGCTGGCCCTGGCGCTCTGGGTGATTGGCGACTACCAGCGAACGGGCCCCGGCGCAGAGCCGTTTCTCTTCGGTGCCAGCGGTATCGCGTGGTACGTGCTGGGACTGCTGATGATTGCCTGGGTCGCGGCGCAGACGTCGCTGCCCCGCGTGTCGTATCGGGAGTGCCTGTTCCTTCTGGCCGCCACCGCGGTCCCGGCGGTGGTGCTGGTTTGGTTTGCCTCGGGGGCTGATTCGGAGGATATGCGCAACGGCCTGCTGGGCGTGATGTTGCTGGTGGGCGCCGGCATCGTCGGCTGGGGCCTGCGGCGGGCGTCCGGCGAGCGGCAGGCGCTGGCGGTCTGGCTGAGCCTGATGGCCGCCATCGGCTTCATCTGGGCGACTGAGGCGATGTACGTCCAGCCCAGCGTCTGGATCGCGAGGGAAGCGGACGGTGGCGACGGGGACCAGTCCGCCTGGCGCAATGCCGAGGGGCTGTTGTTCCAGCAGCCGGAACGAATCGATCAGGCCATCAGCCAGATGGCGCCGCGCGAACCGGGGCGGTCGAACGCCTTCGTCGTGGGCTTCGCGGGCTTCGGCGAGCAGAAGGTTTTTGCCGAGGAGGTCGGGCTGGCCCTCGCTGTGCTCGGCAGGAAATTCGGCGCGACAGAGCGCAGCGTGCGCCTTATTAACGATCGCCGCGACCTGAATGCGTTTCCCCTGGCCACCGCGTCGGGATTGCGCCGCGCCCTGCAGGAAATCGGTAATCGAATGGACAGGGCCAGCGACGTGCTGTTCCTGGTGCTGTCGTCCCACGGCGGGGAGGGCGGGCTACTGGGTGTACAGAACGGCGGGCTGCCGCTGAAGCCGCTTCGCCCGGTCGAGCTGGCCGCCGCGATTCACGAGGCCGGCATCCGGTGGAAGGTCGTGATTATCTCGGCCTGCTACTCCGGCGCGTTCGTCGATGCGCTGAAGGACGAATACTCCATCGTCCTCACGGCTTCCGCAGCGGACCGCACCTCGTTCGGCTGTTCCGACGACCGGGACCTGACCTACTTCGGCGAAGCCTTCTTCCGGGATGCGCTGCCCGACGCGCCGACGCTTCGCGAGGCATTCAATCTGACGAGCGAAGCCATCCGCGTGCGGGAGGACGCGGAAGGGGTGCAGGCGTCGCACCCCCAGGCGTTCTTTGGACTGGAAAGCGAGACGCACATCGATGCGCTCCGCATCCGGGCGAACAGCACCACGCCATGACCGGGCCGAACCCCGGCGGCAATGCGGCAGAATCCTACGCCGCGCTCGGCGCTTTGGCCGATAGACCGGCGCCGTCGCCAGGTATATGTATTCACCCATGCGTGAACGTCGCACACTTATTGTGGTCGTCCCCCTGTGTGGCGCACTGCTGATCGCCGCCGTAGCGAGCGCCGGGCGACCGAAGCCCGTCACGGAACGCTGGGCCTGCCAGGGCACGGACGGCACCGTGGTCGCCACGCATCCCGACGAATCCCACGCCCGCGCGAGTTGCCAGGAGCGGGCACAGGGGGAGGCCGGCGGCGTCTTCATCGTGGTCCCGGTCGCGGCGGTCGACACGCCCACCGTCAAGGTGCCCGCGCCCGTCGTGCTGAAAACCCGCCCGTGCGACGCACCGGGTCCCTGCACGGCGACGCTGCCGCTGTCCGGCCGGCGCGGCAGCTGGGCCTGGACACCGCCTACGCAACTGGAGAACGGCAACATCGTCACCGACTTGACGCACTTCTCGATGTTTCGTCAGCCCTTCGACGGGAAGCCGGAAGAAATTGCCGTGATCAGTCCGAAGGTCACCAACGTCTTCTGGGGCATGGACACCCGCGATGCGAATGCCTGCTTCTGGATCGAGGCGGTGCGGGTGAACTCAAAGCCCATGGCGAGTGACCGGTCGAACCGGATTTGCCTGAATGAGGCGGGGGATTTGTTGCCGCAAGCCTGAGCGATCTGCGTCGCCGCGTGCTTGACCCTGCTCCCCCGTCAGCGTACGTTCCACCCAGCAATCGGGTGCCTTGCAGTCTTCATGGCGGCAAGGTTAAACGGGAAGCCGGTGAGCGTTGAAATACAACGCAATGCCGGCACTGCCCCCGCAACGGTAAGTGGCTGCGACGTCCTCGGACGTCCGGCGCACGAGTCCGGAACCGGCCTGGTTGTCCCTAGTTTTGGTCGCGGTGGGCGACATGGCAGGCAAGTACGATAATTTGCTGAGCTTCCAGCTTTTCTCGTCACGGCCCCGCACCACGGCCTTGCCCCCATCGTCAGCACTGCACCAGGACCGGTATGGCGTCCTGGAGCGGTGGTTTGATCGAGCGGCGGAATACCAGGCAGCGGAGTTGGCGACGCGACCTTGTTGTCGCCGCACTCGCGTGCGGCGTCGCGATAACCGCCCACGGCGGTGAATCGTCGGCGGTCGCGACGAGCGGCGTCACCGGCGTCGCGGGCGAGACGAATGTCATCGTTGTCACGGGCATCCGCCCGCGGCCGCTCGTGTCGGTGCCCCGCAGCGTGACGGTCATCAGCGCGGCGGACATCGCTGCATCACCGTCGACCGGGCTGGCTGATCTGCTCGCCCAGGAAGCGAACATCAACCTCCGCTCCGTCACCGGCAACGACAAGTTTGCCGGCGTGGACATCCGGGGCATGGGCGATACGTATGTCAGTAACGTCCTGGTACTGGTCGACGGCGTGCGCCTGAACTCCCCGGACCTGTCGGGTCCGGATCTGGCCAGCATTTCGCTGGAGCAGATCGAGCGCATCGAGATCGTGCGGGGCGCCAATGCGGTTCGGTATGGCGGTGGCGCGGTGGGCGGCGTCGTGAACATCATCACGCGAGGCCAAGGCGCTGATCCGAGCGTCGGCGGCCAGGTGAGCGTGGGCAGTTACGATGCCATGGACGCGGCGCTGGTTGCGGGCATCGGCGGCGACGGCACCGGCGACAGTTCAGTGCCCTGGACCGCGGGCGGCCAGCTGGCCTGGTCGGACAACGACGGGTACCGGGACAACGGCCAGCTGGAGCGGACGGACCTCCAGCTCAAGGGCAGCGTACAACCGACAACCCAGTGGTCCGCCGACGCCTCCGTCCAGCTCCACGCGGACAAGTACGGCCTGCCGGGGCCCATCAGCGCCGAGGACTACGCGGGTTCCGATGCGGACCGCCGCAGCACCAACCGGCCCGACGACGGCGGCGAAACCCGCGACTACCGCTACCGCGTGGCCATGGGCTACGCATTCGCGCCAGGTCACGAGCTCCGCCTGACCGCGGCGGTGCGCGACCGGACGAACGAATTCATCCTGGGTTACACGCCCTTGCTGACCCGCGACCAGCAGCTCGACGAGATCACCGAGGACACCACGGCCCTCGAGCTGACGTACGAGCTGCCACTGGACATTGGTCCCGGCCGGCAGGAACTCAGCGTCGGCGCCGCGTACAGCACCACCGACTACGCGCGCCAGGAGGATGGCACGGACCAGGTCGGGGTGAGTTCCGCGCTGCTCGGGGATCTCCAGGACGCGGGAGTCTTTGTCTCCGCGACCTGGTTCATCACGGACCGCTGGCAGCTCACCGCCGGCCAGCGCTGGAATGAGACGACCTACGACGCGTCCACGCGAGCGCTGCAGGAAGTATGCGACTACGTGACCGTGCCGGGAATCCCGTTACCAGTGCCGGTGGACTGCGAAGCCATGCAGGTTGAAACCGCCCTGCGCGACGAGCGCTGGCGCAACACAGCCACCGATGCCGGCGTTGTCGTGACGCTGAGTCCCGTCGCACACCTGTTCGCCAATTTCAGTCGCGCCTTCCGTGTGCCGAACGTCGACGAGCTCTCGCTGGCCACCGCGGACCTTCGACCGCAGAAGTCCCGGCACTGGGACACGGGCGTGCGCCTCGGCCTGCGGCCCACCGTCGAGCTCAGTGTCGCCGCCTTCTACATGACGGTGGAGGACGAGATCCTCTACGGCGAGGACCCGTCCACGGGCGAGGCCCTGAACCGCAATGCGGACGAGGAGACGGAGCGCCTCGGCGGCGAAGTCGAGGTGCGCTGGCAGGCCACGCCGCAGCTGGGGGTCCTGGGCAGTGCGGGGTACACGCACGCCCGCTTCGAGTCGGGAACTCCCGTCCCCCTGGTGCCGGACTGGACTGCATCCCTCGGACTGCGCTGGAAGCCGGTCCGGTCGCTGTCCACCAGCCTGGTCGGCCGGTACGTCGCCAGCCGGTCCGACGGCAACGACTTTTCCGGCAGCACGTATCCCGAGTTGGACCCGTACGTCATGGCGGACCTCAAGCTCACCTGGCAGCCCGGCGCCGCGGCCTGGTCGGTGGGTGTCGAGAACCTGTTCGACGAGGTGGCGGCGGCGTCCGCCTACAGCAGCGCCGTCTACCCGCTGCCGGGCCGGCGATTCCATGCGGGCGTGTCCCGGTCGTTCTGAATTTATTTGAAGGATTTCCCCAATGCCACGAAATAGGCCACACACCATGACCGGATTCGCCGCGCTGGCGATCGCCTTGTTAAGTGTCGTCGCGATGCCGGCGAGAGCCGTCGGCATCTTCGCGCCAGCCGCGGGTCAACCGGCATCGACGGCAGTGCCGGCGGGCAGCGGTACCATTGTGGCCTGGGCGAGCGGCGTGCAGAACTACACCGTCGGCAGCAACGTCGATGCGCCGTTCCGCACGCCTTTGAAGGCGCTGGGGCCCGCCGGGAACTCGGATGGGTCCAATGCGGGCTTCATCTACGACATCGTCAGCCTGGGGAATGGGGGCTCGATCACCCTGAGCTTCGCCACTCCGATCGCTGACGGACCGGGCTTTGACTTCGCCGTGTTCGAGAATTCCTTCAGCGACGATTTTCTCGAGGTCGCCTGGGTCGAGGTCTCTTCGGACGGGAGCAACTTCGTGCGGTTTCCGGCCTTCTCCCTGACCGCGAACCCGGTCTCCGCCTTCGGGTCTGTGGACCCCACCAATCTGGAAGGAATGGCGGGCAAATATCGCGGCGGCTTCGGCACGCCCTTCGACCTGGCCCAGCTAGGGGGCGCCAGCGGCCTGGACCGCTCCCACGTCAGCTTCGTGCGGCTCGTCGACATCGTGGGTGACGGCTCGGCGCCGAACGATCTGTCGCCAACCACCCTGGCCGCATGGCTCGGCATCGCTCCGGGGGACCTGCCACCGTCGCTGGCGGCCATCGCCGCCAACGCGCCTGCCGCGATCTACGATCCGTATCCAACCATCGGAAGTGCCGGCCTCGATCTCGATGCCGTCGGCGTCATCAACGTGGCAACGGCCGCTGATACCGACGGTGACGGGGTGCCGGACAGCGCGGACAACTGCCGACTGGTGCCCAACAACACCGGCGCCGGCGCCCAGTGCGACTCGGATGGCGACGGCTTTGGCAACCGCTGCGACGGCGACCTGAACAACAACGGCAGCACGAATGCGCAGGACACCACGCTGTTCCGCCAGCAGCTGGGCAAGCCGAGCACGGCGCCCACGTACAACAAGGCGGACCTCAACTGCAACGGGTCCGTGAACGCCCAGGACACCACGCTGTTCCGCGGACTGCTCGGGAACCCGCCGGGGCCGTCCGGGCTGTAGGCCCGAGCCACACCAACGAATCAAACACCAGAAAAAAACAATCACCCGTAAGGAGAGTGCTGTGAAGAGCGACAAGAGACGTGCCTGGGTCATCAAGGCAACGGGATTCAGCGCCGCCGTACTGGCGTGTCTGGCGGCAACTACGGCGACGGCGGCCGTCGTCACCTTCGACGACCTGAGCCTGGCGCCTGACAGCTACTTCCGCACCTCGGCCAGCACCACGTTTACCAGCGGCAATGCCACCTTCTTCTACGACGCTCCGTTTGGGTCCTGCTGCTGGTCCGGATTCAGCTATTCCAACCGCACGGACACCACGACGGCGGGCTTCGGGAACGACGGCAGCGCCATCACCGGCGACGGCGTCGGGCCGGGCCAGGACAACTACGCGGTATCCAATGCCGACGGCGCGCGACTGGAGTTCGCCACGACCCAGGCGATCGTCGGGGCGTACTTCACTAACGCGACCTACTCGTTCCTGGCGATGCGCGACGGCGACGACGGCAATACGCCACCGTTCGTCAAAGGCCCCTTCGGCCCCGGCGATTTCTTCACACTGACGGTGACGGGCTATGACGCTGCCAACGCGTCCGTCGGGTCGCTGGAAATTGCGCTGGCCGATGGCGCCAGCATCCTGGACAACTGGACGTGGGTGGATCTGGCCAGCCTGGGTCTCGCGAAATCGCTGGGCTTCAGCTATGCGTCATCCGACATGGGCGCGTTTGGCGTGAACACGCCGTCGTACTTCGCCATGGATAACCTGACGACGGTGCCGGCGCCGGGGGCTGCGTGGTTGTTGGCGACGGGGCTGGTTTCGCTAATTGGCAGGACCGTTCTGCGGCGGAGGGGAGGCGCCTAGTCCATTAGGTCTTCAAGGACGAGGTAGCAATGCCCGCGTCAAGCGAAAGAAGGGCACCACAATTAGGTGCCTACCTGACCGTCGATGTGGGATGTGAGAGGTGAGTGCGCCGGACAGGCTGCTCAGCGGGCGCCGAGATCGGTGAGCAGCGCGACGACCTGGCTGCGAACCTCGTCGAGGTCGAGCCCCATGTTCTGGTTGTAAAGGCCGGCAACCTTTTGCTTCGTGCGCACCTCGGCCTTCAAGCGACTCAAGAAGGCGCGGGCCGTGACTGCAGCGGCGTCCGCCGGGTTGCGCGCCAGCGCATTCTCCAGTGTGGTCACATAGCGCACGTCATCGATGCCCTCCCGCATGCCTTCCCAGGCCAACGTTGGAATGACGCCGTCCACCGTGGGATACGTCAGGTTGTGATCCCTGTAAACGGCATGATCAAGGTCGTTCCAGCAGCTTCCAAAGCAATCCTGGTAGGCATAGGGCATCGCGCCGTCGTAATCGTTAGCCCATAACAGGAGGCCGTAGTTGAGACGAAACAGGTAGGGATTTTCGGGTCCGGTCTGCGGATTGGCATAACTGAAGATTTTCTTGCCACTGGCATGCCAGCGCCGCACCTCTTCGTCATCCGGGTTGCCATGGATTACCGGCGTGTCGAGGAGGTCGCCGACCAAAGCATTCGCCCCCAAGTCGGCTGCGACGAAGACCCTGGCGCCCAGTTCGTGAGTGACCTGCCAGAGCCGTCGTTGTTCGGTGAGCTGGCTGCCCTTCGCTTCGTCGCGTCCGTACACGTACAGCGCGTCGAAGCCGGCGTCGGCCGCAAGCTGCGACAAGCGGGGTACTGCGCCCCTCAATGTGGCTTCCGCGGCCGGGCCCAGTGCGCCAAGATCGGACGCGGTGGTCGTAATGCCGAGGTAGTACAGCGCGCCGCGATTGAGGCCGACTTCCCGGCGGAGATTCAGTGCTTCCTTCAGCAGGTCGACGTTGGTGTAGTGCTGGACCATCGTCGGTTGGGTAACGCCGTGGGCCTTCAGGTCCTGCAGTTCGCTGCGCATCTGTTCGGCCGACTTGAAGTCCGACGAAATGTGGGGCCCATCCGTACTGAGCCGGCCCGTGTAGTACATGGAATAAGTTATTCGCGGGATCGCCAGCCCGAATGGGTGGATCTCCGCGACGACCGGGAGGCTCGCAATGGCGCGACCCCCAGCCCTGAGATCGATGGTGCCGACATACCGACCGGCGCGGGCCTGCTCAGGTACATGGACGGTCACCCACACTTGCTTGTTCACACCGCGGGCCAGGCTGAAGGGCTGCTGTACGGAAGCGTCCCGCACGGAGAACTCCTCGGCGGGGGGGTCGACCTTGTCGTCGGGCGAGAGCTGCTTGACGTTCACTGTGGCGTATTCCGGCCCGCCCGCACGCTGAAGCTTGAGCAGGTTTCGTTCGGTTGCCGGATCGGCGACTACCAAGTCATCGTCCTTGAGCAGGAGCTCGGGGACGAGGATCTGCCGGAAATTGTCGGCCGCAGTCGTCCAGTGCTCGTTCCAGGCACGGAAGCCCTGGTACCAGGGCTTTACGAAGCGCACGTCGATGGCGTCGGCCGGTATCAAGGCGCCGCTCGCCGCATCCCTGAGGTCACTCTGGACTACAGTGATCTTGCCAGGCGGCTCCGCAGGAGCGCGGATCACGAAGCTTGCCGCCTCGAACTCGCCGCGGCTAGCCCGCACGACGACCGTGTCGGTCCGCCGGCCGGGGATGGGCCGGGTGTCTGGCAGGATGCGGTCACCGCTGATCGCCTGCACCACGTGCACGAGGAGTCCGGCCGGGGCACTGGAAGTCAGTTCAACCACTTGCGCATTCGACAGGGTTGCGAGCGGGCCGTCCCACTGGAGGGCCGTGTAGTTCACCCCGGACGGCAACCAGCCGCCGCGGCCCAGGGCGTCGGTCGCGTGCCGGGCCATTGCGCCGTCGCGATTGGCGACTACGAGCAGCATCGGCCAGGTCCGGCGTACGTCTTGCGCCAGCGTCTCCAGTGCGGCCAATTTCGCTGCCCGATCGGCCTCGCTCACCACCGGTCCCTCGCCTCCGGTGTACTGGTTACCGGCGATGTCGAGCAGCATTTCGTCACGAATGCGGTAGTTGTCGAGGTAGATCCCGTCGTAGGGGTACGCGGCCAGGATTTCGGCGACGGCAGTCATCAGGGCCGCGCGCACGTCTTCCGAACGTGGATCGAAGAGTGCACGGGTGCCGGCCTCGTCGGTGACGTACAGCCGATTTCCGCTGTGGTCGTGCAGATAGGCCGATTCGGATTCTTGAAGGCCTCGCAGTACGTCGAAACCAGGCCCGACGCGCAGGGGTAACTGGTCCTCGAAGGGCACGTGATAGGCCAGAACCGCGATATCCGGCTCGGCGGCCCGCAGCCGGTCGAGGTGCGTCCGCGCGAGGCTTGCATCGGCGTCGTTCTGGCCCGTGACGACGATGGGGAAGCGGGAAATCTCCACCTCCTGGCCGTTGCCGACGGCAAGCTGGCTGGGCTGGATGAAATCCAGAGTCAGGCGGCGTGGCTTGCCATCCAGGCGTCGTGGCCAGTATTGCTCCACAGACTCGCCCGCGAGCGCAGCGAGAGCCGGTGCGATTGTGTCGGCGGCCGCTGGCCGCACGATGACTCCGGTGGCACGCCCGAATCCCACGGCCCTCGACGGTGCCCGATGCTGGCTAGCGTCGTCGTGGCAGCCG
>JBDSWH010000071.1:0-5322 GCA_039926785.1 Gammaproteobacteria bacterium | reverse complement strand
CTCCCCCAGGATCGACAGTGCGATCGATTCCGGCGAGTTCGCGCCGATGTCGATGCCGGCGGGACCGTGCAGGCGGCCCTCCAGCCGGGTGGCGCCGTCGCCCAGTTCCCGGAGCAGGCGGTTCCGGCGACCGGGCGGGCCCAGCAGTCCTATATAAGGAATGGCGCTGCCGGCGAGCGCCGCCAGGTAACTGCGGTCCGATGCCAGGTGGTGGCTCATGACGATGGCCGCGCTGAACGTGCCGAGTGTGACCGCCGTCGCCAGTGACGCGGGCGGCGCGCACACGCGGGCATCGGCGGCGAGGAAGGCGGGCCGCTCCAGGTAGGCCGGCCGATGATCGGCCACGGTGACCCGCCAGCCCAGTAGGTCGGCCAGCATTACCACCGGTGCCGCATCCGGACCGGCGCCGAGAACCAGGAGGCGGGGCAGGGGCCAGAGCGGCGTGTACAGCACGTCGGTCGCCGCGAGGGCGGCTTCGTCGATGCGGTCGCCGGTGCTGAAAAGCGTGGTCCCGGTGCGCAGCCTGCCGTTACCCTCAAGCACGATTGCGCACCGGCCCGGCGTGTCTCCGCGAAGTGCGGTGGCTATCCGGGCAAAGGGCTCGTAGTCCTCGGCGGGCGTCAGGCGCTGGAGAAGGATTCGCAGCAGGCCGTCGCAACCCACGCCAAGTCCGAACAGCTCGTCGTTCTCGCCGCGCAGGTCGTAGGTGACCACCCGCGCGTCGCCGGTGGCGATGACTTCCCGCGCGTGGGCGGCCAGGTCGCCTTCCAGGCAGCCGCCGCTCACCAGGCCCTGGTAGTCGCCCGAGTCGGCGATGAGGATGCGGTGGCCGGCCTTGGTGTAGGTCGAGCCTTCGGTGCCGACCACAGTGGCGAGCGCCAGCGTGCGGGACTCCCCGCGCCAGGCGTCGAAACGCTCGAGCAGTGCCTTGTCGGTCATGGGGCCGTCACTCGTCGTCGACGGTCATGCGCAGCACGACCTTGCCCATGGTCTCGTTGTTCTCCAGCAGGCGGTGGGCCTGGACCGCCGAAGTGAGCGGCAGCACGTGCTGGATGACGGGCACGATCTCGCGGTGCACGAGCAGCGGCCACACGGACTGCTCCAGCGCCCGGGCGATGCGGCCCTTCTCGGCGGGCGGCCGGTTGCGCAACGTGGAGCCTGTGAGCGTGAGCCGCTTGAGGAACACCTGACTGACGTTGAGCTCGCCCTTCGTACCGCCCAGCGCCGCGATGTAGACGAGCCGCCCGTCCTCCCGCAGGAGGCGGATGTTGTCGGCCAGGTAGGGGCCGCCGACGATGTCGAGGATGACGTCGACGCCTCGCTTGGCCGTGGCGGCGAGGATCACGTCCGCAAATTTCTCGGTCCGGTAGTTGATCGCCCGCTCCGCACCCAGGTCCGTGCACAGGGCGCACTTCTCGTCGTTGCCGGCGGTCGCGAAGACCCGCGCGCCGAAGGCGACGCCGAGCTGGATGGCGGTGGTGCCAATGCCGCTGGCACCGCCGTGCACCAGAAGGACCTCGCCGCGCTGGAGGCGACCGCGCTCGAAGACGTTGGTCCACACGGTGAAGAAGGTCTCGGGAATGGCCGCGGCCTCCACGAGGCTGAGTGCCGCCGGTACCGGCAGGCACTGGACGGCGGGCGCCACGCAGTACTCGGCGTAGCCGCCGCCGGCCACGAGAGCGCACACGCGGTCACCGAGCGCCGGGCTAGACACGCCGGTCCCAATGGCCACGACGATCCCCGCGACTTCCAGGCCCGGCAGGTCGGAGATGCCCGGGGGCGGGGGATAGCCTCCGGCCCGCTGCAGGCAGTCGGGCCGATTCACGCCTGCCGCCGTGACGCGGATCAGCACCTCGTCGTCCCGGGGTGCCGGGACCGGGCGCGTGCAGACCCGCAGGACCTCGGGTGGCCCCGCGGCGGGGATCTCGACGGCCTGCATGGTGGAGGGCACGGTGCGGGTCGCTGCGTCGCTCATGGCCTGAGTATATCGGGATGAGCGATGTCAATGCCCCCGGGAAACCGTCTGCTACCATGCCTCGATGTCCGAGGACACGCGGCCCGAGAAGGTCATTCAGCTCCACCGCAAGGACGAGTTGCCCGCGGTACTGGACCGGCGGCAGCGCCCGCTCCGGGACCTGCGCATCTCGGTGATGGACCGGTGCAACTTCCGCTGCCCCTACTGCATGCCGGAGGACAAGTACCACCCGGATTTCGAATTCCTGAAGAGCAGCGAGCGGTTGTCCTTCGAGGAGATCCTGCGCCTCGCCCACATCTTCGCCGGCCTCGGCGTGCGCAAGCTGCGCATCACCGGCGGCGAGCCGCTGCTCCGGCCGAACATCGCGGAGCTGGTGGGTGATCTGTCCCGCGTGCCTGGCATCGATGACATCGCGCTCACGACGAACGGCATCCTCCTGGCGCAGCACGCCGCCGCGCTGAAGGCCGCGGGGCTGTCCCGGGTCACCGTCAGCCTGGACTCGCTCGACCACGCCGTGTTCCTGCAGATGAGCGGCGGCCGCGGCAGCAAGGCTCAGGTGCTGGAAGGCATCCGGGAAGCGATCACCGCCGGCCTCACACCCATCAAGGTGAATGCGGTCGTGAAGCGGGGCGTCAACGAGCACACGGTTGTCGATCTCGTCGAGCACTTCCGCGGCACGGGCGTGATCGTGCGCTTCATCGAATACATGGACGTGGGCACGATCAATCACTGGCAGGCCGGCGACACCGTGCCGTCCCGGGAACTGCTGGCGACGCTCAGCGCCCGCTGGCCGCTGACGGCGGTGCGTCCCAACTACCAGGGCGAAGTGGCGGAGCGTTACCGCTTCGACGACGGGGCCGGCGAAGTGGGGTTCATCTCGTCCGTGTCGGAACCCTTCTGCGGTTCCTGCACCCGCGGCCGGCTCTCGTCCGACGGCCAGCTCTTCACCTGCCTGTTCGCCTCCCAGGGCACGGACCTCAAGGGGCCATTGCGTGCGGGTCTCGACGACGACCAGCTGCGAGCCGTCATCACCGGCGTGTGGGGCAACCGGGAGGATCGCTACAGCGAGCTCCGCGCCCGGTCGCCGGCCAGCGAGAAAGTGGAGATGTACTACATCGGTGGGTGAGGTAGGAGCGCCTTCAGGCGCGATCCTCTGGCGGCCCAACTCCGAGCGCGTCGATCGCGCCCACCTGACGCGCTTCATCCATTTCGTCCGCGCCCGTCACGGTCTCCCGCTTCCCGACTACGCCGCGCTACACCACTGGTCCGTCACGGAACCCGCGCGGTTCTGGGGCGACGTGGCCACCTTCTGCGACCTGCGCTTCAACCGGCGGCCGGACGCGGTGCTCGAGCACGGCGAACGCAATCCGGGCGCGCACTGGTTTCCCGGCGCGACGCTCAATTTCGCCGCCAACCTCCTGCGCTTCCGTGACGATCGACTGGCGCTGGTCTGGTGGGACGAGGTCGGTGCGCGCCGGGCACTGTCCTATGGCCAGCTGTACGCCGAGACCGGCCGCGTCGCTGCGGGTCTGCGCAGCCTCGGCGTCGGCACGGGCGACCGGGTGGCGGCGTTCCTGCCGAATGGCGTCGAGGCCGTCATCGGCATGCTGGCGACCACGAGCCTGGGCGCCATCTGGTCCTCCTGCTCGCCGGACTTCGGCGCGGCGGCGGTCCTCGACCGCTTCGTGCAGATCGGGCCGAAAGTGCTGATGGCCGTCGACGGCTACTGTTACGGTGGTAAGCGAGTGGACTGCCGACTCACCGTCGCAGCGCTGGCGACGCAGTTGCCGGGTCTTGCGGCGCTCGTGGGTGTTGGCGACCTGCCCGGCAGCATCGCCTGGGAAGCGTTTGGCACGCCGGATGCGTTGCCCGTGTTCGTCAGCACGCCCTTCAATCACCCCGTGTACATCCTGTACTCGTCCGGCACGACGGGCCCGCCGAAGGGCATCGTGCACGGGGCGGGCGGCACGCTGCTCCAGCTTCTCAAGGAGCACGTGCTGCACACCGATCTGCACCGGGATGACCGGCTGTTCTACTTCACCACCTGTGGCTGGATGATGTGGAACTGGCTGGTCACGGGCCTCGCCAGCGGGGCCACGTTGATCCTCTACGACGGGTCGCCCGCGCACCCGGACCCGGGTGTCTTGTGGCGGCTGGCGGACGAGGAGGGCATCACGATCTTTGGCACGAGTGCGCGGTACCTGGGCGGGCTCGCGAAGGCGGGCGAACGGCCGCGGGACAATTGCCGGCTCACGTCGGTGCGGACGATCCTGTCCACCGGCTCGCCGCTGGCGCCCGCCACCTTCGACTGGGTGTACGACGCGGTAAACCCTGACGTGTTGCTGTCGTCCATCTCTGGCGGGACGGACATCGCGTCGTGCTTTGCGCTTGGCAATCCACTGCTGCCGGTCCGTCGCGGCGAGCTGCAGTGCGCGGGCCTGGGGATGGCGCTGGACGTGTTCGACCCGGAAGGCCAGCCGGTCCCGCACGGCCGTGGCGAACTGGTGTGCACGCGGCCGTTTCCCTCCCAGCCGGTGGGCTTCTGGGGTGACTCCGACCGCGAGAAATACCGCGCGGCGTACTACGGGCGATTCCCCGGCATCTGGGCGCACGGCGACTACGCCGAGCGCACGGCCGCCGGCGGTTTCATCATCCACGGCCGGTCGGACGCGACCCTGAATCCAGGTGGCGTGCGGATCGGGACGGCCGAGATCTACCGGGCCGTGGAATCCGTGCCGGTCGTGCTGGAGAGCCTGGCCGTCGCGCAGAAGTGGCACGGGGACGAGCGAATCGTGCTGTTCGTGGTGCTGGCCGACGGCCTGGCTCTGGATGCTGCGCTGCTGGAGACGATCCGCGACACGGTGCGGAGGCAGCTGTCCCCCCGCCATGTGCCGGCGAAGGTACTCCAGGTGCCGGAGCTGCCGCGCACGCGGAGCGGGAAACTTTCTGAACTGGCGGTGCGGGCGGTGGTACACGGGGAACCTGGGGGCAACCTGGAGGCACTGGCCAATCCGGACGCCTTGTCCTGGTTTGGAGGCCGGCGGGAACTGGATAGCTGAGTCGCTTTGACGTCATGACGTCATGACGTCAAAGCGCTAGGATTCGCCTTCAAAGAAGTTGAGCAGTGAGTGAAGACGTTTCGCGGCGCGTCACGATCTATTCCCTTGGGTAGTCATTGAGTTTTTTTGGAGGGCATTAAATGCGTTACCTGATTGCCGCGCTGCTGATGGCCTTGACCGCCGCCCGGGCGGAGGACGCCAGCTTTCGGCTCGTCAGTCCCGACCTGGTTCCGGGCCAGGCGATTGCCGCTGCCCAGGTGTTCAACGGCTTTGGCTGCACCGGCGGCA
>JBDSWH010000070.1:0-5349 GCA_039926785.1 Gammaproteobacteria bacterium | reverse complement strand
AGGAGCGCGATCACCGTCATCGCGATGAGGGGTGTCATGCCTGCAGCGATGCCGGGCGCCTGCAGGAAAGCGTAGCCGAACCAGACCACCGCCAGCAGGGCGGCGAGGTTCAGCCAGTGGCGAGCGGGTAGCAGCAGCGGCTTACCGCCGATCTTGCCGGAGAGCTTCCCGAACGCAATGACCGAGCCAGAGAATGTCACGGCCCCGATCAGGATGCCGATATAAATCTCCATTTCGTGGATGGACTTCTCGGCACCCTCAAACACGACCGAGGTGTCGACATAGCTGGCGAAGCCGACCAGACACGCTGCGAGGCCGACCAGGCTGTGCATCAGCGCTACCAGCTCCGGCATCTGCGTCATCTGCACCTTGCGGGCCGCGTACAGCCCGATCGCGCCACCCACGACCACGGCGCCCACGATCCAGGGAATGCCGGCGGCGGTGACGCGCGGCCCGAGTACGGTCGCGAGGACGGCGAGCGTCATGCCGGCGATACCGAGCAGGTTGCCGCGCCGGGCAGTCTCGGGGTTGGCCAGCCCGCCGAGACTCAGGATGAACAGGATGGCGGCGCCGATGTAGGCGACGGTCGCGAAACTGGAGGACATGCGGCTGCCCCTACTTCCGGAACATCGCCAGCATGCGACGCGTGACCGCGAAGCCGCCGAACATGTTGATGGCCGTCAGTGCCAGCGCCAGGACGGCGAGGCCGAGGATCACACTGCCGGGGCGGTCGCTGCCCAGGTCGTCCAGCGGCGGCGCCACCTGCACCAGCGCACCGACCGCGATGATGCTGGAAATGGCATTGGTGACGCTCATCAGCGGCGTGTGCAGGGCCGGCGTGACGTTCCAGATCACCATGTACCCGATGAAGCAGGCGAGTACGAACACCGTGAAGTGGCCCAGGAAGGACGCCGGCGCGAAGGCCCCCATGAGCCCGAAGAGCACCGCGCCCGCGCCAAACAGTGCGGTGAGTGTGCCGCCCGACATGGGCTCGGCAGCGCCGTGGCCGGATTTCTTGGCGGGAGACATCCTGGGCTGTACGGGAACCGCTGCAGACTTCGGCTGTGCCGGCGGGGCGGTGAGCTTCGGCGCTGGCGGAGGCCAGGTGATGGCGCCGCCCTTGATCACCGTGGTGCCCCGAAGCACTTCGTCGTCAAAGTCCACGTTGATGGTGCCGTCCTTCGCCTTGCAGAGATCTTCGGCGAGGTGCAGCAGGTTGTTCGCATAGAGCGTTGACGCCTGGCCGGCCAGCCGGCTGGGCAGGTCCGTGTAGCCGACGATGGTGACGCCATGCCGCATCACCACCTCACCAGGCACCGTGAGCGCGCAGTTGCCGCCTTGCTCTGCCGCCAGGTCCACGATGACGCTGCCCGGTCGCATGGACTTGACCATGTCCTCGGTGATCAGGCGGGGCGCGGGCTTGCCGGGAATGAGGGCGGTGGTAATGATGATGTCGACCTCCGCGGCCTGCTTGGCGAAGGTTGCGCGCTGGGCCTTCTGGAACCCCTCGCTCATTAACTTCGCGTAGCCCCCGACTCCGGCGCCTTCTTCCTGGTAGTCGACGGGCACGAAGTCGGCTCCCAGGGACTTCACCTGGTCGGCGACCTCCGGGCGCGTGTCATTGGCCCGCACGATGGCGCCGAGCCCGACGGCGGTTCCGAGCGCGGCCAGGCCTGCCACACCGGCTCCGATTACAAAGACCTTGGCGGGTGGCACCTTGCCGGCGGCGGTGATCTGGCCGGTGAAGAAGCGGCCGAAGTGCTGGGCGGCCTCAATTACCGCCCGGTAGCCCGCGATGTTGGCCATGGAGGACAGCGCGTCCAGCTTCTGGGCACGGGAGATGCGCGGCACGCTGTCCATGGCCAGCACAGTGAGCTGCCGGGCCGCGAGCTCGTCCATGAGCGCCGGGTTCTGGGCCGGCCAGATGAAGGCCGCCAGTGTGGTGCCGGGCTTCATCAGCGCGATCTCGGCGGGAACTGGTGCCCGCACCTTGAACACCATGTCGGCCCCGGCATACAGAGCCGCTGCATTGCCGGCGATCTGCGCGCCGGCGGCGAGGTACGCGTCGTCACCGAAGTTGGCGGCCTGGCCGGCGCCGGACTCCACGCTGACCGCGAACCCCAGCTTGATGAGCCGGGCGACAACGTCGGGAACCGTGGCAACACGCTTCTCGCCCGCGTGCAATTCGCGGGGCACCCCAATTGTCAGTGACATGGCAACCTCGGCTAGAGCCCGGATCGAAATCGCATCCGGTTGTGCGGCGGCATGATACCGCCCCGGGAGATGCCGGACACTCAGTTTTGCTGGTGCTGGCGGCGCTCCAGTATCCGCTGCCGCTGCTCGGGCGTGAGGCTGCGCCAGCGTTCGTGCATCCGCTGCCGCTGCTCCGGCGTCATTTCCCGGAACCGCTGGAAATTCTTCCGGACCTTCGCCTGCTCGTCAGGACTCATATCCTGGTAGTGCTGGAATTGCTCCCGTACCTCCCGTCGCTGCTCTGGGTCGAGGTCCTGCCAGCGTCGAAAGCGCTGCTGGGCCGAGTCCCGCTCGTCCGGCGGCATTGCGCTCCACCGGGCGGCGCCATCAGCGAGCCGGGACTGGCGCTCCGCCGGCAATTCGGACCAGCGGGACTCGAAGCGGCTGAGCAAGGTCTGCTGGTCCGGCGTCAGCTGCTTCCAGGCAATTCCAGGGCTGGCGGCGGGGGCGACGGAATCATCGGCGTGGGCCACCCACGGAGCGAGTGTCAGGAAAAGTAGCGCGATAAGCGCCAGCGCCAAGGGCCAGTTGCGGGCGGGCGATCCACAGCTGGCGTCCATCCGGCATTCCCTCAACCTGCCGACTCGAGTTCGGCGCGGAGTTCGTTATCGCTCAGGTCCGCGTCGAGCCACGCATAGAAATCCAGGTCCTCCAGCATCTCCAGGTTGTCGGGTGCCAGCAGCAGGTCCATGTCGGCCGCGGACTCGACCGCCGGCGCCACCGGAGCCGGGTGGTCCGGGGCGGCGCTCCAGTTCAGCCAAAGCCCGACCGCCAGTACGCCGACGGCCACCGTCGACAGCGCCGGGACGAGCCAGGGCGGGGATCGCCGTGCGGGCAGTGCGCCGAGCGCTGCCTGGCGGGCCCGGTTGAGCCGGGATGCCGTGGCTGCATCGATGTCGTCAGCGCTACCGCGCAGGAGCGCCGACGCCGTCTTCTCGAAGGCTTCGTCGCCAGCGCGCGGGCCGGAATCCTGTTCATTCATGGCCAGTGTTCCCCCAGCAAGTTTCGCAGACTGTGCACGGCCCGCGAATAGTGTGTTTTCACGCTGCCCGCACTGCAGCCCATTGCCGTGGCAGTCGCCGCCACGTCGAGCCCTTCCAGGTTACGTAGCAGAAACGCCTGGCGCTGGCGGGGCGGCAGGTTGCCCAGCGCCGTTTCCACGGCCGCCATGGCATTGGCCCGGCCGAGGATCTCCTCCGGCAACACGGGCCCCGGGTCCGGCAGTTGGGCCAGCGGGTCGGCATCATCGTCGTCCGCCCCCGGCGCAAACCAGGCGATGACCCGTTGCCGGACCGACCGGCGCCGCTGCTGGTCGGTAATCCGGTTAGACAGGATTCGATAGAAGAGCGGCCGCCATTCGTCGCTGGGACGGCTGCCGTAGCTCCGCACCAGCTTGAACATCGCGTCCTGCACGATATCGAGGGCGTCGTCCCGGTCACCCACCGACAGGACCGCGATGCGCAGGGCGCGCCGCTGCACCTCGGCGAGGAACCGCTCCATAGCCCGACTCTCGTCCAGCGCCGCCCCCTCCCTGCGCGGGTGCCACTCGTTCGCGCGGACTGGTGACAGGGCCACGAGCGCGTTCCGATTCCGCATACTGCCGCAATCTCCGGTGCGCCGAAGAAGGGTAACGGGCAAGCGGGGCAGGGGTTGACAAACGCGCCGCTAATCGGTCTTGCGGCGCTCGCTGCGGACGCACTTATGCACAATCTTCACGGAAAGGGGCCATTTAGCGTGGGCATTGCGGTACCAACCTGAGGACAGCGCGCTAATAGATTGAAAATATTGATATTTATGATTCGGTCAAAAAATGCTCAGGTTGTCATAATGGTTAGCGAGCTTGGCCCGCGGGACTGTTTAACCCATCTCATGCACAGACTTATCCACAGCTTCTGTGGACAACTTCCATGCCGGGCCCGGTGAGCGGCCTCGCCATCCTGGAAGTGGCGGTCCCGGCGCCGCTGATGGGGCTGTTCGACTACCTGGCGCCGGCAACGCCCGACGTCCACCTCCGCCCGGGAATGCGGGTGCGCGTGCCTTTCGGCCGCGGTACCCGGGTGGGGCTGGTGATGGGGCTCAAAGCCACCAGCGACGTTCCCCGGGACAGGTTGCGGCAGATTGCGGCGGTGCTCGACGCAGAGCCCCTTCTGCCCGATGACTTGCAGCGCCTGCTCGGCTGGGCAGCTGCGTACTACCAGCACCCGCCCGGCGAAGTCGCGGCGGCGGCGCTCCCGAAAGCGCTGCGCGATGGCCAGGCCACGGCCACGGGTGAGCGCGTCTTCCAGTTGACGGCGGCTGGCCTGGCCGCCGATCCGGCGGCACTCAGGCGGGCCCCGGCCCAGCACCGGGCGTTCGCGATGCTGCGCGAGGTGGCCGAGCCGCTGTCGGGGGACCGTCTGGAAACGCTCGGCGACGGGTGGCGCCGCGCGGTCAACGGGCTCAAAGACCGGGGCTTCGTAGCCGAGGTCCGCCGGGCGTCTACCCTGGAGCCGCTGCCCGCGACCCCGGACGTTCCTCCCGAACTGACGCCCGACCAGTCCCGCGCCGTCGCCGCTATCAACGGTTCGTCGGGCTACCGCTGCTTCCTGCTCGACGGCGTCACCGGCAGCGGCAAGACCGAGGTCTACTTGCGCTGCATCCGGGAGCGGCTGGACGCCGGCCAGCAATGCCTGGTGCTCGTGCCTGAAATCGGCCTCACTCCCCAGCTGCTGGACCGATTCCGGCGGCGCTTCCCGTTGCCCATGGCCGTGCTGCATTCGGGGCTCGCAGAGGGCGAGCGGCTGCGAGCGTGGACGGCCGCCCGCGATGGCACCGCGCGGATCGTCATCGGCACGCGCTCAGCAATTTTCACGCCGCTGAAGCAGCCCGGCCTGTTCGTCGTCGACGAGGAGCACGACGCCAGCTACAA
Source organism: Gammaproteobacteria bacterium (assembly GCA_039926785.1). Lineage (GTDB taxonomy): Bacteria > Pseudomonadota > Gammaproteobacteria > Steroidobacterales > SHZI01. The sequence goes on along the minus strand of JBDSWH010000070.1, from coordinate 188 downwards.
GCAGCAGGACGGCTTCCGGTATTCGGCGCGGGACCTGGCCGTGTGGCGCGCGCGGGAGCTGGGCGTGCCGCTCGTGCTGGGCTCGGCCACCCCGGCGCTGGAGTCGGTGGAGAACGCACGCAGCGGCCGCTATGAGCGGCTCGCGCTGGCAGAGCGGGCCGGCGGCGCCGTCCACCCCGTCGTCCACC
>JBDSWH010000069.1:0-3772 GCA_039926785.1 Gammaproteobacteria bacterium | reverse complement strand
AAAGCCGGTGACTTCGGCAGGCTGGGTCGCGGGACGCCGGAATGCCCGGGTGGCCCCGGCGTTATACGGGCCAGTTATGCGCGGATAACAACATCGTCGTTCCGTCGCGGTATCAAGGCGGTTACTTTGCTGCTCACGCGTTCGACCATTAATTGTCAGGAGTCGCCCCGTGTCCGCAGCCGCCCACCTCGTCCTCGCCGACATCGACACCAGCGCACTCAACGGCCCGTCGGTGCTGTTCGACGAGATCGAGACTCGCGAACACGCAGTCGCCCACGGCAACCGGCTGTTTGCCGGCCTGTCGGCCGCCGAGCGGGTTGGCTGGGCGCTCGAGAACCTGCCGGGCAATCACGTGCTGACCTCCAGCTTCGGGATCCAGGCCGCCGTGCTGTTGCACCTGGTGACCCGCCACCGGCCCGATATTCCGGTCGTCTTCATCGACACGGGCTACCTGTTTCCGGAAACCTACCAGTTTGTAGATGCCCTGTCCGACCGCCTCAACCTGAACCTGAAGATCTACCGCAATCCCCAGAGCCCGGCCTGGCAGGAAGCCCGCTACGGCAAGCGCTGGCAGCAGGGCCTGGCGGGCATCGAACTCTACAACCGGGAAAACAAGGTCGAACCCATGGAAGGAGCGCTGCGCGAGCTGGACGTCGGCAGCTGGTTCGCCGGCCTGCGCCGTTCCCAGTCGTCCACCCGCGCCAACGTGCCCTTCCTGGCCGCCCACGTGAATGGCCACGGTCCTGCCGGTAGCGAGCGCTGGAAGGTGCACCCGATTGCCGACTGGACCGATCGGGACGTGTTCCGCTACCTCAGGCAGAACGACCTGCCCTACCACCCGCTCTGGGAGCAGGGCTACATCTCGGTCGGCGACGTCCACACGACCCAGCCGATCCATGCCGTCCAATCGGAAGAAGAAACCCGCTTCTTTGGCCTGAAGCGCGAGTGCGGCCTGCACGACATCGACCTCTCGGGTCTGTAGGAGCGGCTTTAGCCGCGAGGAAATTTCCCGTCCGGAGCTTGTCAGCGACACAGGGAAATTCCCTCGCGGCTAAAGCCGCTCCTACGCCGCTCCTACGCCGCTCCTACGCTGCCTCGGCTGCCGGTACCTCGCAGCCCACTTTCATCGGCAACGTTTCCTCGTCGAACAATCCGTCGACTTCCGCCTGGGTGGCGAGTTGCACCGCCCTCCGGGTGAGCTGGGGCGTGAGATGCGGGGCAAAGAGGGCGATGAATTCCACCATGTAACGGCGCAGGACGGAATCCCGGCGGAATCCGAGCCAGGTCGTGACCCGGGGAAACAGCCCCTCCGCCGATAGCGCGGTGAGGTCCTTCTGGTCCTGGCACTCGTAGGCCATGGGGGCCACGATGCCCACGCCCATGCCCATCCGCACGTAGGTCTTGATGATGTCCGCATCGCGCGCCGTGAACACCACGTTGGGCTCCAGGCTCTGGTCGGCGAAAGCCCTCTTGAGCGACGACTCGCCCGTCGTGCCGAAGACGTAAGTCACCAGCGGATACCCGGCCAGCACCGGCAGCGTCAGGGTCGGCACCGCCGTCAGCGGATGGCCGTTCGGCACGAGGATGATCCGGTCCCACCGAAAACACGGAAGAAGCACGAGACCCGGAAAGAGTTGGCGCGAGCCCGTGGCAATGGCGAAATCCACCCGGTTGGCCGCCACCAGTTCGGCGAGCTGCTCCGACGTGCCCTGGTGCAGTTCCAGGTTGATTTTGGGGTAGCGCTCGCGGAATTCCTTGATCACATCGGGCAGCACGTGACGGGCCTGGGTGTGGGTCGTGGCGATGGACAGCGTGCCTTCCTGCTCGCCGGAGAGATCGCTGGCCAGGTTCCGGATGTTCTCCGCCTCCCGCATGATCCGCCGGGCGCGGGCGATCACGTCGCGGCCCGCTGGCGTGATGGCCGCCAGGCTCTTGCCCTTGCGCGTGAAGAGCTGGACGCCCAGCTCCTGCTCCAGCAGCTTGAGTTGCTTGCTGATTCCGGGCTGACTCGTATACAGGCGCTCCGCGGCAGCCGTGATGTTGAGGCCGCTGTCGGCGATGGCCACGAGATATTTGAGTTGCTGTAAGGTCATAAGGCACCCTATATAACCAGAGGTTACAAGAGCCTGTCAATCGTCTATTTTTTTCCGGGCGCCAACGGGGCTATCTTGCCCCTGCCCGCCCGGTGCACCAACCGGAGCGCCTCCCGCTGGTTAGCCGAGCTGGTTCATGCAATACCTGCCCATCTTCGCGTCCCTCCGCGGACAGCCCTGCCTCGTCGTGGGTGGCGGTGCCGTCGCGGAACGCAAGGTCATCCAGCTTCTCGCCGCCGGTGCCCGGGTGACGGTCAACGCCCCGGACCTGTCGCCCGGTCTCGAGTCGGCCGCCCTGGACGGCCGGATTGCGCTGGCGCGCCGGACGTTCGATCCGGACCTCGTGCTGGCCCAGCTCCTCGTCATTGCCGCAACCAGCGACACCGCCGTGAACCGGGCAGTGGCCCAGACGGCAAGCGACGCGCTGCGCCTGTGCAATGTCGTGGACGACCCCGCGGTGTCCACCTATATCAGTCCCTCCGTCGTTGACCGCTCGCCCCTGCTGATCGCGGTCTCGAGCGGTGGCCAGGCCCCAGTCCTGGCACGCCTCGTGCGGCAACGGCTGGAACGCTGGCTGCCGGCCCGCCTCGGCGAACTCGCCACCTGGGCTGGCGCGTGGCGCGACCGGGTCAAGGCGGCGCTGCCCGACGTGACGGCGCGACGGCGTGTGTGGGAGCAGGTGCTATCCGGTGTGCTGGATGCGCGGACCGGACCCGCCCACGACGTGGTCGAGGGGCGGACGGCTGCAGCGGACACCGCCCTTCAGCAACTGCTGGATGGAGGACCCGGCCCGGATCAGGGCAGCACGGCGGGTGACACCGGCGAGGCCTGGATCGTCGGTGCCGGTCCTGGCGACCGGGACCTGATCACCATCGCCGGCCTGCACTGCCTGCAGCACGCTGACGTGGTGCTGCACGACCGGCTTGCGCCAGCCGAGTTGCTCGCCTTCGCGCGCCGGGATGCGGAATTCATCGACGTGGGCAAGACCGGCGGTGGCCTCTCCACGTCCCAGGCGGCCATCAATGAGCTGCTGGTCAGCCGCGTTCGGGCCGGGCAGCGGGTCTGCCGGCTCAAGGGTGGTGACCCCTACGTGTTCGGGCGGGGCGGCGAGGAGGCCGAGGCCCTCGCCTCGGCCGGCCTGCCTTTCCGTGTGATCCCGGGCATTACCGCGGCGAGCGGCTGCGGTGCCTACGCCGGCATCCCGCTGACCCACCGACACGCGGCTTACGCGGTCACCCTGGTCACGGCTCATCTCGGCACCGACGACCAGGAACCCGACTGGCGGTCGATTGCTGCCCTGGGCCAGACTGGCCGCCATACGCTGGTGGTGTACATGACCGGGCGCCGCCTTCTGGTCGTGAGCGAGGCGCTTCGCAACCACGGCCAGGCCGGCCACACGCCGGCGGCCCTGGTGATGGCCGGGACGACGGGCGGGCAGCGCGTGATCACGGGCACCCTGGCCGACATTGCGGCGCAGGCAGCAGCGGCCGGAGTCTCGTCCCCGGCCATTCTCTACGTCGGCGACGTGGTCGCCCTGCGTGGAAGACTGGACTGGTTCCGTCCCGCCGCTGGTAGCGCGGCCTACAATGAACAGACTTCGGGAGCACAACGATGATCTACAACAACATCCTGGAAACCATCGGCAATACACCTGTGGTGCGGCTGAACCGCATCGCGCC
>JBDSWH010000068.1:0-5822 GCA_039926785.1 Gammaproteobacteria bacterium | reverse complement strand
TTCGCAACCTTTTCGAAGTGCCGGTGCTGTTTTTCGCTGTATGCCTGACCATCCTCAATCTCGACCTGGTCACGTCCGTGCAGCTGGGGCTGGCGTGGACGTTCGTCAGTTTGCGGTGCCTGCACAGCTTCATTCAGCTCACGTCGAATACCGTAATGCACCGCTTCCGCGTCTACGTGCTGGGCACGCTGTGCATCTTCGCCATGTGGGCGATGCTGGCATTCCAGCTGTGACCGATGCGGTTGGTGCCACGGAACTTGCCCGACGGGTGCTCGCCCTGGCGAGTGGTGCCAGCGGGTCGGCCGGAATCAGCGTGCTGCTCGCCGAGCCGGGCCGGGTGCACCTGAGCATCGACCGTCGTGACGACCTTCTGCAGTTCAAGGGCTACTACCACGGTGGCGTGATCAGCGGGCTGGCCGACTTGGCGGCCGGCGGCGCGGTGACCACTGCATTGCTACCCGGACGCGCGGTGGTAACGATCAGCCTGAATGTGAATTTCCTGGCGCCCGCCAGGGGCGAACGCCTGGTGGCGAAGGGCAGCGTCGTCAAGGTTGGCGGCACCGTCGGTGTCGCGAGCGTGGAGGTCATGGCCGTGGATGGCGGGCAAGAGCAGCTCTGCGCCACGGCCACCGTCACCTTTCGCGTCGTCGGTGCCTAGACGGCGGCTTTACGGGCCGCCGTGGCGAGCGTGCGGATGTCGTCGTCGGTGTGCGCCGTGGAGAGGAAGCCCACCTCGTAGGGACTCGGCGCAAGGTATATGCCCGCAGCGAGCAGGGCGTGAAAGAACGCCGGGAAGCGGGCGACGGCATCTGCCGACAGGCCCGTGGGTGTGCGGATGATGTCAGCCGGGCGCGCGGCATCGGCCACGATCCAGAACAGCGATCCGAAGCGCTGAAGGCGCACGCCGGGTATGTCCCGGCACAGGTGGTCCAGCAGCTGGCCGTTGTCCTCCAGTGCGAGGTAGGCCGTGCCGTCGGCCAGTTCCCGGAGCGTGGCGAGGCCGGCGGCCATGGCCACCGGATTCGCCGACAGCGTCCCCGCCTGGTACACGGGACCGAGCGGTGCGATGAGTTCCATGACCTCGCGGCGCCCACCGAAGGCGCCCACTGGAAAGCCGCCACCGACGATCTTGCCGTAGGTCACCAGGTCCGGCCGGATGCCGGTAATTTCCGCCATCCCGCCGAAAGCCGTGCGAAACCCGGTGATCACTTCATCGAAGATCAGCAGGACCCCATTCTGCTGGCATTGCCAGGCCAGTGCGTCGAGAAACTCCTGGCGTTGGGGCAGCAGGCCGTGATTCGCCGGCAGCGGCTCGATGATCGCAGCGGCAATCTCCGCACCGCGCGCCGCAAACAGGTTCTCAAGCGCGCCGCCATCGTCGAGGGGTAGCACCAGCGTGTCCGCGGCGACGCCGGGAGTGACGCCCGCGCTGTCTGCCACGCCCCCGACGCCGGTGCCCGCAAGCCCCGAGCCGGCGCGTATCAGCATGGAGTCCACGTGCCCGTGGTAGCAACCCTCGAACTTGAGCACGAGCGAGCGGCCGGTCGCCGCGCGAGCGAGGCGGAGGGCGGACATCACGGCTTCGGTTCCCGAATTGACGAAGCGTAGCCGCTCGACCCAGGGCAGCCGGCCGGTGATCAGCTCCGCCAGTTCAAGTGAACCCGCTTCCGCGGCGCCAAAGCTCCAGCCCCGGGTCGCGGCCTCGTTCACCGCGCGCAGCACCCGCGGGTGCGCGTGGCCCAGGATCAGGGGCCCGAAGGCCATGCAGAAATCCACGTAACGTCGGCCGTCGACGTCCTCGATCCGGCTGCCCTGCGCGGCGCGGACGAACACCGGCGTGCCGCCCACCCGGCCGAACGCGCGCACCGGCGAGTGCACGCCACCGGGCGTGACGGCCAGTGCCCGGGCAAACAGGTCGGCGGAACCCGTCACGGGCGGTGCCCTTCCTGGCTCAGGTAGAGGGGCGCGCGTCGCGCCGCGTAGCTGATGATCATCCGCGCCCCGGCGCGGATGAACGCCGTCCAGGTTTCCAGCTGGGCTCGTACGGGGTCGGCCAGGTTCTGGTCGGCGAGCAGATCGATGCCCGCCTGTTCGCCGCTCGTCTGGTACACCGCCCAGGGCAGGGGGATGGCCGCCGACAAGCGGGCCAGGACATCCAGATAGGGCAGGCCGGGCTTGACCATCAGGATGTCGGCGCCTTCAGCGGCGTCCCGCTGGGCGGCAAGCAGCGCATCGTCCGGCCGTCCGGCATCGATCTGGTAGCTGGCCCGGTCCTTGAGGGCGTTCGCCCGGTCTGGCGCCGAATCTGCTGCGACCCGGAATGGCCCGTAGAAGGCGGAGTGAAACTTGGCGGCATAGCTCAGCAGCGCACGCCGCTGGAAACCGCCGCCATCGAGCGCCGCGCGAATCGCAGCGACGCGGCCGTCCTGCATGTCGCTGGGTGCCACGCAATCCGCTCCCGCCTGGGCAAACTGGAGCGCGGCTTCGGCCAGTGCCGCCACGGTGACGTCATTGTCCAGATGACCGCCATCGTCGGTCAGGATTCCGCAATGCCCGTGGGTCGTATAAGAGCACAGGCACACATCGGCAGCGACCCACACGTCAGCACCGAACCGGCTGCGGATATCCGCGAGGCGCGCGCTGGTGAAGGCCTGGGAGAAACCGCGGTCGCGCTTCGCCTGTGGCACGCCGAAGAGCAGGAATTTGGCAACGCCTGCTTCCAGGTCGTCCTCGATCTGTTGCAGAAGGGTTGACGATGTATCCCGCCAGACGTCGCGCAGGCCAGGCACGGCCTCCCGCGCGGCCAGTCCCTCGACGACGAACAGTGGCTGGATGAATTGTTCCGGGTGCACGCGTGTCGCGCGCGTGAGTTCGCGGATGTGACGATTGTCCCGGTTGCGCCGCAGGCGTACGGGCCCATTTGCTTCGGAACGGTCCATCACTGCAACCAGTGCTGCCATTCCCGGCCGTTGGGGAACGGCTGCGAATCGACTCCCGCAGCGCGCAGTGCCTGAAGCGTCTTGCCCGCGCCGCAGGCATGATTCGCAGCGGCGGGCAGTGCGGGATGCAACGCACGGAACTGCTCGGGGCTGCTCCAGTAGAAGTGGGTGGCCTTTGCAGCGGACACCTGCAGGCCCCGCAGCGTGGGCTCGTCGGTCGGCGGAACGATGTCGTACGTGGCAAGCACAGTCCCCACTCCGGAGGTTTTCCAGCCGGCCACCGCCCACCCGTAGGTCAGCGCTGTCCACTCCCGTAGTGGCGGCAGGCCAAGGACCGGGCACTCGAGAGTCGGCTTTACCTCGGCGAATCCCAGGTTGTCGCCACAACCTTCCACCCACAGGCCGCGAGACGCCAATCGGCGCCAGCTTTCCACGCCGCTGACCCAAAGGCGCGTGCCGGCCGGCACGTCGTGATACTGCAGTGCGTGCCAATAGGCGACGAACACGGCCCCGCCCGACGCCTGGCGCTCCAGTTGCGGCACGGCCTCTACCGGCTGGCGCCGACAGGCCCGCTGCCAGGCAATGCCATCGAAGCCGCGCGCACCGGGTGGCGGCGGTGGTGGACGATTCCAGTCGAGCCGCTCCAGGATTTCTGAAGGACCGACCGAGGCCGCTCGTCCGCGCACGAAACAGAGCGGGCCCAGCTCACCGTGCCGGATGGCGGTGGCACCAGTCGCCGGCCGGTCGGCGGCGCCGGCGCCTGCGACGGCCTGCTCTTCCAGCGCCACGAGCTCGGCCGTTGCCGGATCATGGAGTGTTCGCAGCAGCTCCAGCGTGGGCTCGTCACCGGCCCGGCACTCCACGGCGAGCGCACCCTGGCCCGCGGCGGCAGGACATTTCGTGAGAGGCAACACCATCCAGCGCAGGCCGGCGAGGCGAGGCTCGAGCGCTATGCGGCCCGCTGGATCGTTCCAGAGCCGGGACAGCCCCGCGAGAGCGAGGACCACGCCATCGAGCGCACCGCTGTCCGTCCGGCGTAGCTGCAACTGGCCGAGCCGCACGTCCACGGCACCACGCAGGGGCACGAATTCAAGGGCTGGCGGGCCGGCGGCCGCGGGCAGCGCCCAGGCCAGGAAGTCCGCGACATTGCGCTGGCGCCGGAGTGAGCAGGAGCCCACGCGCAGTGTCGCGCCCGTCGTCAGTCGTGCCGGCACGTCCCCGCGCCAGACTATGACATCCCTCGGATTGTCCCGCGGTGGCAGTGCGGCCCGCGCGATGCCCGGGGGCCGGACGGCCGGCAAGTCCTTCAGGGAATGCACACAACAATCCACGTTGCCGGCGAGCAGTGCGTCGTCGAGCTCCGCCGAGAAGAAGTCGGGATCCTGCACATCCTGCAACGGAACGTCCCTGTTGCGATCTCCCCGCGTGCTGACGGTGACGAGTTCGACTTCCAGGTCGGGGTGCAGACCCTGGAGGGTCGACGCGACCAGCCGGCTTTGCGCCACTGCCAGCAGCGACCCGCGGGTGCCGAGTCTCAGGCGCTGCATGCGGGTGCAGCGGTCAGGCGCTGGCCAGGCGCAGACCGGACGGCAGGCGCCGGGGACTGGCGTCGCCCAGCCGGACCTCGACCAGCGCCGCGCAGGCAGCCATGGCCGTCGCCAGTTGCTGGCTGCGCTGCTGGTCGCGTGCTCCAGCAAGCTCGAACACGTCGTCCAGGTGGAAGCTCGCGACGAGTGAAGACCAGGATGGTCCGGCGCCGCGGCGCTGGCCCAAATGCACGAGGCAACGTGGTGTGTGCGAACGCAACCGGCGGCTCCAGGCGGTGTCGTGAGCCGGGTCGACGGGCGTGGTGAACACCATGTCGGTCGCCCACGCCGCCGCGGCGTCGGCCTCGTCGCTGGAGAACCAGCGGCAGACGTCGGCCAGTGGCGCGCCGGGACGGTGGTTCCAGGCGCCCACATCCCACGCTCGGAAGAGCGGCAGCATCGATCGCGTCAGGTCGCCGGTGCCGACGAACAACACGCGGGCCCCGGGCTGCGGCGCGAGGAGTTTGCGGACCAGGCTGCCATAGGAACCGCCGGCCACGCCTTGCAGGTGGCGGGACCGCAGCGCGCGAGTGTCGGCCTGCAGTGCCGCGACGATGGGGTGCAAGTTGACCCGGTCCTGGTCGGCCGCCTGCTCGGTGGCCCGCCGGAATTGCCCGAACACGTTCGTTTCACCGGGGACAGCGCTGCGCAGGCCGCTCGCAACCTCCAGCAGCAGGCGGTAGGCCGCGGCCCCGGTGGTGAGTTCACCGGCCGGCTCGTCGGCCACCATCGGCCGGGGGGCGAGTCCGAAGGCGAGCTGTCGCAGGCAGGTGTCGAGGAACACGCCCGACGCGCGAAGCCGGGCCACCGTGTCCGCCGACGGGCGCCCTGCGGTCCAGTGCAGGCACCACAGCTGCTCGATCAGCGCATTGAGTGTCGGTGCCATCGCGACTTCAGGCGCGCTTCTCGCCGCTGCCGCCTTCGAGACCGGCGAGCCATTCGTCGTCCGAGCCCTCGGGTATTTCCTGGAAGAGAAAGGTCGACAGATACCGCTCGCCCGTGTCCGGCAGCATGACGAGGATGGAGGAACCGGCCGGGGCCTTTTCCGCAACCTTGAGTCCGGCGGCCAGGGTTGCACCGGCTGACAGCCCCACAAAGATGCCTTCTTCACGGGCCAGGCGCAGCGCATTCGCCTTGCCCTCGTCGTCGGTCACCGTGACCAGCTCGTCGTAGACCTCGGGATTCAGCACGTCCGGCAGGAAGTCCGGCGTCCACCCCTGGATCTTGTGGGGCTTCCACTCCTGGCCGCCGAGCAAGGACGCGCCGGCGGGCTCGGTGGCTACGACGCGCACTTCAG
>JBDSWH010000067.1:0-3506 GCA_039926785.1 Gammaproteobacteria bacterium | reverse complement strand
TTCGCCACCACGATTTCTCCGGCACGCGTCTTGACGGTTACCGGCGCGATCTCGTCCCGGAAGCTGCCAGACGCACCGGCGGCCAGCGCCCGCTGCACCGACTGGATGGCAAACGCATCCTGGTCGGCGCGCGAGAAGCCGTAGCGTTTTGCCGTGGCCTCGCCGAAGAAACCCATCATCTGGCCGTCGTAGGGATTCTGCAGACCGTCGTAGAACATGTGGTCCAGGACCTCCTGGTGGCCCATCCGGTAACCGGCGCGGGCTTTCGGGAGGAGGTAGGGCGCATTGCTCATGGACTCCATGCCACCCGCCAGGATGGTCGTGGCTCCCCCGTTCCGGAGCATGTCGGCCCCCAGGTGCACGGTTTTCATGCCGGACCCGCACACCTTGTTGATAGTCGTGGTCGGGACGGACACCGGCAGTCCGGCGGCCAGGCTGGCCTGGCGGGCGGGCGCCTGACCCAGGCCGGCCTGGAGGACCGCCCCCACCAGGGACTCACTGATGTCGGCGGGCGCCACACCGGCATCGGCAAGGCAGGCCCGGGCTGCGACGGCAAACAGTTCGGGGGCGGGGATCGCCGAGAGGGCGCCCTGGAAGGCGCCGATAGCAGTTCGGCGGGCAGCAACGATCACTACGGATTCGAGGGGCAAGGCTCACTCCAGATAGCGGCGGGGCGAAAAGTGGGCCGGATTATGCGATGCAAAAAGGCCGCCGCCAAGCCAGCCCGTCCCGACGTGACGGGGATTCTGGCCGAGGATCCACTTACCGGACGGCGGTGAGATCCGGCTCGTCCAGTTCCGCCAGGATGCTGCGCCGTGCCTCTTCGAGCAGCGTCGACACGGGGGTGGTGGCCGAGGCCCACAGGGCGGGCTTCACGATCACCTCCAGCTCGCCCGGCCGGGGCAGGGCCCGGGAGGCGGGGAGCATGTGGCGGCTACCCCGGATGACCACGGGTACGACGGGCACCTGGCCGCGGACCGCGGCCGCAAAGGCGCCGTTGTGGAAGCGCCGTAGGCCGGGCTCCGCCGTAAAGGTGCCTTCCGGGAAAAAGGCCAGGGATTCCTGAGCGCGGGCCTTCTGGAGGATTCGCCGGGCATCAGCAGCGCTCTTATGCGCATCCTGGCGTTCCACGAACTCGGACCCGATGCGCCGAAGGAGAAAGTGCGCCAGGGGCACCCGGGTCATCTCCCGCTTGATGACGAAGCCAAAGCGGGGTGGCAGGGTCGCCGTGAGCAGGGGGCCGTCCAGGTAGCTCGCGTGGTTGGCCACGATAATGCACGGTTCAGCTGGGATGTGACTCAATCCACGCACCGTTAGCCGGGTTCCGGTAAGTCGAAAGACACTCGCGGCACCGCGGCGGGCCACGCGGCGCCGGAGGCCGAGACGCGGCGTTACGGCCACCAGGGCCACTGTCAGCAGGGCCATGAGCGCGAATACGGTGGCGGCATAGAGCCCAAACAGGCCCCGGCCCAGGCGGCTGAACATCGAGTGCATCCAGTCGTTTAGTTAAATCGTAAGCTTATGTAATTCATCATAATTTGTGAGTGTGGTCACGCCGGCAAAAGGCTGCCGCACCCATACTCCTCCTTCGTCAAGGGCACCGGACTGAAGTAGTAATGTCACCTGCGTCCGTCAATCGCGTCACGAGCAGCTCCACTCCGACATCGTCCGAGGGAATCATCGACAAGTTTCTCGATGCCATCTGGATGGAGCGGGGACTGTCGACCAATACGCTCGGTGCGTATCGGGCAGACCTGCTCGCCCTGCAGCGCTGGCTCGCCCAGCGTGACACGAGCCTTATGTACGCCACGCGGGCCGATCTTCTCGCCTTCATCGCCAACCGCGCGAAGGAAGGTGCCAAGCCCCGGTCCACGGCCAGGCAACTCTCCAGCTTCCGTCGCTTCTACCGTTTCCTGCTGCGCGAGGGCGTCATCCAGGAAGATCCGACCGTCAAGATCGAGATGCCGAAGATCGGGCGCTCGCTGCCGAAGTCTCTCACGGAAGTCGAAGTCGAGTCGCTGCTCGCGGCTCCGGAGATTTCCGATCCGCTCGGCCATCGGGACCGGGCCATGCTCGAGGTGCTTTACGCCACCGGCCTGCGCGTGTCCGAACTCATCAACCTGAAGCAGAACCAGGTCAACCTCAACCAGGGCGTATTGCGCATCCGGGGCAAGGGTGACCGGGAACGCCTCATTCCGCTGGGCGAGGAGTCGCAGCGCTGGGTCCGTGAGTTCCTGGTCGGTCCCCGCGTCGAGATCCTGCTGGAACGGCAGAGCGAATACCTGTTTCCGACCCGCCGGGGTGATCGCATGACCCGGCAGGCCTTCTGGCACATCATCAAGCGCTACGCGAAGAAGGCTGATATCGGCGGCAAACTGTCGCCGCACACGCTGCGCCACGCCTTTGCCACGCACCTGTTGAACAATGGCGCGGACCTGCGTGTGGTGCAGATGTTGCTGGGCCACAGCGACCTCTCGACCACCCAGATATACACCCACGTGGCCCGGGAGCGGATGAAGGAACTGCACGCCCAGCACCATCCGCGGGGCTGATTTCGGGACACCGGGACGTCCGGGTTGGCGTGCTAACATCGCCGCCGCTCGTGGCGGGGACTGAACCTTCGGTCCCGACAGCCGTCCAACGGGCATTCGTCCTGGCCCGACCACCTAAGGTGCTGACCATGATCCTCCGTAATTGCGTGTCCGCGTTGTCCCGGACCCGGGTTTCCATCGTCGTGCTGGTCGCGCCTCTGGTCGTATCCCTGGCGCTACTGACGGCGGCAACGGCCGCGGACCAGTCAGCGGCCACACCGGACCCCAGGGCTGCCCTTGCGGCCAAGTTCCCGGAGATCAAGCCGGAGCAGGTGGTGGCCTCGCCCGTGCAGGGTCTCTACGAGGTCCGCATCGGCTCCAAGCTTGCCTACGTCTCCGCGGACGGCCGCTACCTGATTCAGGGCGAGATCATCGATCTCAGCAACGACCAGAACCTGACAGAAAGCCGCCGTGAGGGCATGCGGCGTGATGTCCTGGCCAGCGTCAGCGAGTCTTCGATGGTGGTGTTTTCGCCGCCGAATCCCATCAGCACGGTAACCGTATTCACGGATATCGATTGCGGCTACTGCCGGAAATTGCACAAGCAGATCGCCGACTACAACGCGAAGGGCATCAAGGTGCGCTACATGTTCTTCCCGCGCAGTGGCCCGGGTACGGACAGCTGGGCGAAAGCGGAGCGGGTGGCTTGCGCCCCGGACCGGCGCGAGGCGTTGACCCGCTCCAAGCTCGGTGAAGTACTCAAGGACAAGGCGTGCAAGCCGAACCCGGTGGCCCAGCACTACAACATCGGCAGGGATTTTGGCCTGCAGGGCACGCCGGCCATCGTGCTGGAATCAGGCGAACTGATCGGTGGCTATCTCGACCCCACCGAATTGTCCAAGTACATCGCCGAGACGAAGGTCGCCAGGAACTAGCCCGTAGGGGCGCCTGTAGGCGCGATCTGATTTGATCGCG
>JBDSWH010000066.1:0-8905 GCA_039926785.1 Gammaproteobacteria bacterium | reverse complement strand
GATGTCAGGGAACGCTACGCGGGAGACTTCCGGCGCAGCCACCCCATCATGCCAAGGGCCGGGCCGAACAGCCAGGCGGCGGCCGGCACGGGCACCACCTGCATACCCGGGCCGACGAGGAATTCCTGCACGTCGTAGGTCTGCTGGATGAGCGGATCGGGCGTCACCACCCGCATCAAACCGGACCAGTCGAAGGAGTCGTGCGTGCCACCCGTAGCGGCCGTAAACCAGGCGCCCGCACCGCCACCGACGAGGGCGTAGCCCGGCGACATGACTTTCCAGATGGCTTCCTGGATATCGGCCTGGCCTTCGTAGTCGTTGGGCAGCAGGGTGCCCAGCTGGCTGTACAGCCAACCTGCCTGGCTGTAGCCCACGGTGTTCAGCGGGCTGTTGAACTTGCCGATCGCGCCGCCCTGGATGTCGGCGTAGCTGCGGATGTCGGCGGTCCACGTGCCCGGCGGATTCACGACGCTATTGCGGGAATCGCACAAGCCGAGGATCGCCTCGGAGTCGATCGTCAGTGCGTAATACCCGGAGTAGACGCCGCCGCGGTTGACGGAGTTGGCGACGCCGGTGAACGTGACCGAAGCCGCCTGCGACATCGCGGACAGAAGCAGCAGCGCTGCAATGCTGGCCACCGGCACTTTGAGAGATACTTTGAGTGACTTCACGAAATTCCCCCTTGAATACGCTTCTTGTTTTTCGGTAGCGTTCAGGGGTTCAAGCTATTCCCCTTGACCGGCCAATACATCGCCCAAACGGGGGAATCGGTGACTTGATATAAAGCCTCACAAGCGCGAAATCAGGCCCTTTCCGGGGGCGTATCCCCTTCTGCGGCGAGAGCCCGGAGGACCTCCTCGTCGGACAGGGCGTCGATCTCCTGCGCCAGCTCGGTCCGGCTGGTGCCGGCCGCCGCACGGGCGGCTTCCACGGCCCGGGCCAGTTCGGCAATGGTCGGATGATGGAACAGCGCCGTCGCCGGCAGCTCGATGCCCTGCTCCCTGTTGATCGCCGCGACCACCTGCACACCGGTGAGCGAATCGCCGCCCAGTGCAAAGAAGTTGGCGTGCACGCCGACGGTGTCGCAGCGGAGGATGCCGCGGACGATCCCGTCGATGCCCCGCTCGATGTCGGTGACCGGCGCCACAAACGCGGGGGTAAACAGGTGCTGCAGCCGCCCGTACAGCGCGCTCCTCTGCACCTTGCCTGTGGGGCCCTTGGGAATCTCGTCGACGATGGCGATGGTGGACGGAATCTTGTGGCCCGCCAGCCGGGCGAACAGGAACTCACGCAGCTCCGGCACGGCCGGCTCGACCCCGGGGCGCGGCACGACCACCGCCACCAGGTCCTCGCCGAGCGTCGGGTGGGGGATGCCAAAGGCCGCTGCCTGGCCAACCTCCGGATGCTCCAGCAGCGCTTCGTCCACCTCCCGGGGTGACACTTTTTCCCCGCCGCGGTTCACGATTTCCTTCAGGCGTCCAGACAGGAACAGGTAGCCGTCCGCATCCAGGCAACCCAGGTCGCCCGTGCGAAACCAGCCCGCGGTAAATGCGGCGCGCGTCGCGCCCACCTCGCCACCGTAAGCCGCCATGACGCCCGGACCCCTGATCACCACCTCGCCGGTCTGGTCCACGCCGAGGAGGCTGCCCTGCCCGTCCATGATGGCGACCTCGGCACCGGCGGTGACGCCCACGGAACCGGGCTTGCGCAAACCCGGTGGCAGCGGGTTGCTGGCCATCTGGTGGGAAGCCTCCGTCATGCCATAGGCCTCGATCACCGGCGCGCCCGTGCCCGCTTCGAGCATGCGCAACGTGGCAGGCGACAAGGCCGCCGACGACGAACGGATGAAGCGGAAGCGGTGCCGGGGCAGACGGCTCCGGTACCGGTCGGCCAACGCCGCGACAGCTTGGTGGATGGCCGGCACTGCGGAGTACCAGGTGGGCTGGAACTCCCCCACCCAGTCAATGAACGTCGCGTCACTGAAACCGCGGGTGCAAACGACGCCCGAGCCGCCAGCGAGTGAGGCGAGCAGCACGCCGACGAGGCCGTGTATATGGAACAGCGGCATGACGTTCAGGCAACGGTCGGCGGATTCGAGCCCAAGACCCGTTGCGATGTTTCGCGCCGAGGCCAGGAGATTGGCATGGGTCAGCGGCACGAGTTTCGGCCTGGAGGTCGTGCCCGACGTGTGCAGGATCAACGCCACGTCGCCGGCGGCGAGTCCTGCGGCCGCCGGGCCGGACTGGCCGGGCCGGACATCGGCCAGCCAGTCCCGCGGCCCGCCGTTACGCGGCTTCGATGCATCGATCTCGATGACGGTGAGTCCGAGATCCCTCGCGGTGGCACTCGCCGGGCCCCCAAGGGCCTTGTCCACGATGACGATGCGGGCACGGGTGTCGCCGAGGTAGAAGCGGATTTCGTCGGCGCTCAGGCCGGGATTCAGTGGCACGCACGCCGCCTTGGCCGCCACACCGAGGAAACTGATGGCGGCGTCGAGACCGTTCGGCAGCACGGTGGCCACCGGCGTGCCCGGCGCGGCGCCCACGGCGTCCAGCGCACGGGCCAGCGCCTGGACCTCGCGCCACAAGTCCGCGGCAGTTATCACCGGTTGCCCCGGGGCCAGCAGCGCGAGCGACTGCGGCTCCGCGAGGGCACGGGCTTCGACGAGGCTCGACAGGTTCATCAGGCGGACTCTCCGGGCGGATCGGGAACGGTGTCGCGTTCCGGGCGCCACAGCCCATTCTTACCCGCCATTCTTCCCTTAGGATGCCCTGATTTCTCCACGCCACGTATCAATTCGGGACAATGGCGCCCCAGGAAATGAGCCACGCCGAATGAGCCACGCGGAGAACAGCGCAACAGCGACGGATCCCGGCTCGGCCCGGCAGCGCCTGCTGGAATTGCGGCTGCGGCGGAGTCAGGCCGAGCCAGTTCCGCGGCGGGCGGGGGCCGGCGATGGGTCGCCCTTCTGGCCGGCCGCCTCGAGCCAGGAATCGCTGTGGTTTCTGGACCGGTTGCTCGGTCCGGGTCCCCTCTACAACACCCCGGTGGCGATCCGGCTCAAGGGCGCCCTCCGGGTCGACGTTCTTGAACAAGCCCTTCAGGCGCTGGTCGACCGCCACGCCAGCCTGCGCACCGGCTTCGTGGAACGGGACGGAATCCCGCAGCAGGAGATCCGGCCGCAAGCAACGTTGGCCCTGACCCTCACGGACGCGAGTGACCGTCCCGGGACGGTGGGCGAACCGAGCCTGGCTGAATGGCTGGTCGCGGAAGCGCGACGGCCCTTCGACCTTCGCGAGCCGCCGCTGTTTCGGGCGCACCTCTGGCGCGCGGGACTGGAGGAACACGTCCTGCTGCTGAACCTCCACCACATCATCTCGGACGGCTGGTCCCGGAGCGTACTGATCCGGGAACTGGGCCTGCTCTACACGGCCCTCCACGCCGGGACGGGGGCCACCCTCCCGCCGCTTGCCATCGACTTCGCTGACTTCACGGCGTGGCAACGCCAGCGCCTCGCGGGCCCGAGGCTTGCCGCCCTCGAGGAATACTGGAGCAATAAACTGGCCGGCAGCACGCCGCTGCGGCTCCCAACCGATCATCCACGACCCGCCCAGTTGAGTGAGCGCGGCGGGATGCGGACGTTCTCGATACCGCCGGTGCTCGTCGGCCGGCTGAAGGCGCTGGCACTGACGCAGAACGCCACCCTGTTCATGGTGCTGCTGACCGCCTTCAAGGTGCTCCTCATGCGGCTCTCCGGTCAGCTGGACCAGTCGGTGGGCTGCCCGGTCGCTCGCCGGGATCGCCCCGAACTCGAGGGGCTCGTCGGCAACTTCATCAATACCCTGGTCTTCCGCACGGCGCTGGCCGGCGAAGCGACTTTTGAAGAGTGCCTGGCCCGGGTGCGCCAGACGGCGCTGGAGGCCTATGCTAACGACGAACTGCCGTCCGACCGGCTGGTTCCATTGCTCAAATTGCAGGGCGATCTCAGCCGCAACGCGCTTTACCAGGCCGGCTTCGTGCTGCACAACCAGCCGGAGGCGGTGCTGTCGCTGGAAGGAGTCGAATCGATTCTGCTGCCGGTGGACACCGGCGTCGCCAAGGCTGACCTGTGGCTGTCCCTGGTCGAAGTCGCCGGCGAACTGCGCGGCGACTTTACGTACAGCACCGACCTGTTCGAGGCCGGCACGATCGGCCGCTTTGCCCAACACTGGGTCCGGCTGCTCGAAGGCATCGTCGCGAACCCGGAACGGTCCATCGATGCATTGCCCCTGCTTGACGACGGCGAGCGCGAGCGGATGCTGGTGGAGTGGAACGACACCACCGTGGCCTGGGCGGAAGATCAGCCACCGGCCCGCAAGTTCGAAACCCGGGTGCAGCAATCGCCCGATGCCGTCGCCCTGCTGCACACGGGAGGAAGTCTTTGCTACGCCGAGCTCAACCGGCGCGCCAATCAGCTCGCTCATCACCTGCGCGGCCGCGGCGTGCGCCCGAGCGTGGTCGTAGGCGTCTGCATGGAGCGCTCGGCCAGCAGCCTGACCGCCATCCTGGCAATCCTGAAGGCCGGCGGCGCGTGGCTGCCGCTGGATCCCGCGTATCCCCGGGAGCGCCTCGAGTTCATGCGGACGGACGCGGCCGTGTCGCTCGTGCTCACGAACGCCGACACCGGCACGCAACTGGGACTTGCCGGCCCCGACATCCTGTCCGTCGATACGCAACAGTTGGCGATCGCCGGCCAGCCCGATGACAACCCGGAGCCCCGGGGCAATCCGGACGATCTCGCCTGCCTGATCTATACCTCGGGGTCCACGGGCACGCCGAAGGGCGTCCAGATTCCCCGGCGCGGCATCGGCAATCACCTGGCCTGGATCAGCCAGACCTTGCAGCTGGGCCCCGACGACCGGCTGCTGAACTTCACCTCGATCAGCTTTGACGCGTCAGTCTGGGAAATGCTGGCGCCGCTGGAAGCCGGCGCGTCCCTGTACCTGGCGGAGCCCGGGGGCGAACGGGACGTGAGCTATCTCGCCCGTACAGTCGGCGAACAGCGGGTGACCGTGCTGCAGGTGGTCCCCGCCATGCTCCGCGCGCTCCTCGACGAGGACCGGCTGCGGGACTGCGTGAGCCTGCGCTACCTGGTATGCGGCGGCGAGCCGCTGACGTTTGACCTGGTGGAGCGCCTGCGGACCCAGGCCCCGTGGATCCGCATCGGCAACTTCTACGGCCCCACCGAAACCAGCGTCGACGCGACTTACCTGGAAATCGACGCCAACCGGAGCGGCACCGGCATCGTCCCCATCGGCCGGCCGATCGCCAACACCCGCTGCCACGTCCTGGACGCGCAGCTCGAGCCCGTGCCCGTCGGCGTCATCGGCGAACTGTATATCGGCGGCACGGGCCTGGCCCGTGGTTACCGGAACCGCCCGGAGCTGACGGCGCAGCGGTTTGTCACTGATCCATTCCGGCCCGGTGAACGGCTGTACCGCACCGGCGACCTGGTGCGCTACCTGCCGGATGGTTGCCTGGCCTTTGTGGGCCGCAACGATCAGCAGGTGAAGATCCGCGGCCAGCGCATCGAACCTGGCGAGATCGAGGCCGCGCTGAATCGCTGCCCCGGCGTCCGGCACAGTGCGGTGGTGGCCCGGGAGGATCAGCCAGGCCGGAAATACCTCGCGGCCTACCTGGTGGGGGACGCGCCGGATCCGGTTGCAGTGCTTGCCCGGATCAGGCAGCAGCTGCCCGAGCCGTGGGTCCCGACGTCGGTGACGCTGCTCGCTGCACTTCCCCTGCTGCCCAATGGGAAACTCGACCGGAACGCGTTGCCGGCGCCAACAGCCGCATCACCCGGCGAGTCCGTGATGCCGCGGTCGGCGCTCGAAGCTCTGGTGGCAGACGTGTGGCGCGACCTGCTGGGACTGGAGCAGGTCGGAGTCCACGACGACTTCTTTGCCCTGGGCGGCCACTCGCTACTGGCGGGACAACTGGCAGCGCGCCTGCTGGCGTTCACGGGCGTGGAACTGCCGCTGCGCCGGCTCTTCGAGTGCCCGACCGTAGCTGGGCTGGCGGAAGAAATCGAGGGGCGGCGGGGCGAGGCACCGGTAAGTGCCAGCCAGCCGCTGGTCGCCCGCGCACGCGCCGGACCGCTGCCCCTGTCTTTCGCGCAGCAACGCCTCTGGTACGTGGAACAGCTCAATCCGGGCACCGCCGCCTACAACCTGGTCACGGTGCTCCGGCTCCAGGGAGCGCTGGACAGGCAGGCGCTGTGCCAGGCGCTGGACGCTGTGGTCGCGCGCCACGAGTCCCTGCGCACCCGCATTGCCGCCACGGATGGCGAACCCCGGCAGGTTATCGAGGCCAACTCCTCCATGGCGCTGGTTGAGCACGACCTGCGCATCAGCGACGTTGGTCTGGCGGAGAGCAAAGCCCGGGAGCTGGCGCAGGAAGAGGCGGACCGCCCGTTCGACCTGGCCCGCGGGCCCCTCGTCCGCGCGCTGCTGATCCGGGTGACGGACGCCACGCACGTGCTGGTCATCAACCTGCACCACATCATCGCGGATGGCTGGTCGGTGGACGTCCTTGAGCGGGAGCTTTCCGCGATCTACAGCGGAGGGGCACCGCTGCCGGCACCAACCGTGCAGTACGCCGACTACGCTCTCTGGCAACGCCGACAGCTGGCCGGGCCGGTGCTTCAGCAGCGGCTGGACTGGTGGAGAACGGAGCTGGCCGGTATTTCGCCACTGGAGTTGCCCACCGACCGGCCCCGACCGGCGCGGCAAGGTTACCGGGGCGCGCGGGTCGGCATCGCCTTGGGCGCGGCGACGGGCGCTGCGCTCCGCGCACTCGCGAAGCAGGAAGGCGCGACATTGTTCATGGCCGGCCTCGCCACGTTCCAGGCGCTGCTCTATCGGCACAGCGGCAGCACCGACATCGCCGTCGGCACGCCAGTCGCCGGACGCGGGCACCTGGAACTGGAGGGCCTCGTCGGGCTGCTGGCCAACACGCTCATCTTGCGCACCGACCTGGGCGGGTCGCCCTCGTTCCGCCAGCTATTGGGCCGCGTCCGCAACACGGCGCTCGGTGCCTACACTCACCAGGAACTGCCGTTCGAGAAGCTCGTGCTGGACCTTGCCCCCGCCCGCGACCTGTCCCGGAATCCGCTGTTTCAGGTGTGTTTTGCCCTGGTCCAGGGGCCGGCCACGCGCCTGGCCCTGCCGGGCCTCGACGTGACCCGGGTAAGCCTCGACACCACTGTCGCCAAATTCGACCTGACCCTGACCCTCGTCGAGCACGACGGCCAGCTGCACGCCGGCTTCGAGTACTCCACGGACCTGTTCAATAAGGAGACCATCGAGCGGCTGGCAGCGCAGTTCGCAGTGCTGCTCGGCGCCCTCCTCGCGGATCCGGGGCAGACCATCGACGCCCTTCCGCTGGTTCCTGAGAATGAACGACGGCAGCTGTTGGCCTGGAGCCGCCCGGATGCGACGACAGGCGACGAAGCGCCAACGCCCGGCGGGAATCTCGCGCGGTGTTTCGAGGCGCAGGTGCGACGGACACCAGACAACCTGGCCGTGCTGGACGGCCGTGACAGCCTGACCTACGCCGCCCTCAATGCGCGGGCCAACCAGCTGGCCCGTCACCTGCAGGCGCAAAGCATCGGCCCCGGTGTGCCGGCGGCGATCTGCCTGGAACGAAGCTCGGCTCTGGTCGCCGGACTGCTGGCCATCGTGAAGGCGGGCGGTGCCTATGTACCGCTGGACGCGGACCAACCGCCGGAGCGGCTGGCGTTCCTGCTGCAGGATTCGGGGGCCGGTCTGCTGCTGACCGACACCGCACGACTCGACCGGTTTCCTGCGCCCGGCTGTGCGGTGGTGTGCCTTGATCGGGATCGCGCGGCCATCGACAGCCAGTCCACGGAGGATCTACCGGCTGCCGACACCCCGGGCGATACGGCGTGTGTCTTCTACACGTCCGGGTCCACTGGCCAGCCGAAGGGCGTGATGGTTCGCCAGCAGGGCATCCTGCGGCTGGTGCTACGGCCGAACTACGTGACGATCACGCCGGACGACACGATGGCGCAGGTGTCCAACGCCGCGTTCGACGCGGCCACCTTCGAGATCTGGGGCGCCCTGCTGAACGGCGCGCGCCTGGTGATCCTTCCCCGGGGCAGCCTGCTCTCGCCGCGGGAACTGGTCGCCGCGCTCCGCACGCACGGGGTCACCTGCCTGTTCCTCACGACCGCACTCTTCAACCGGGTGAGCAGCGAGATCCCAACCGGCTTCAGTTCCGTGCGCCACCTGTTGTTCGGTAGTGAGGCCTGCAACCCGCAGCTTGTGCAGGCCGTCATGAACGCCGGACCGCCCGGGCGCCTGGTACACGTCTATGGCCCGACCGAGGCCACGACCTTCGCAACCTTTCATGTCGTCGGTGAAGGGGATGAAGCCCGGCACGGGCACGCCACGCTGCCCATCGGTCGGCCCATCAGCGCGACGCAGGTCCTGGTGCTGGACGCCCGCGGCGGGCTCGTGCCCGTGGGTGTCGTCGGCGAGATCCATATCGGTGGGCTCGGCATCGCGGCCGGGTATCGCAACCGGCCGGCGGAAACGGCCGCGCGCTTCCTCCCACACCCGCTGGAGCGCGTGGGCGGTGGAACCGTGTTCCGCACCGGCGACTTGGCCCGCTGGCGGACCAACGGCACGCTCGAGTTTGTGGGCCGCAACGACGACCAGGTGAAAATCCGCGGCTTCCGCATCGAGCCGGCCGAGGTGGCTGCGGCGCTCAATGCACATCCGGCCGTCCGCACCTGCCATGTGCTGGCGCGGGTGCAGCCCAGCGGTGAGTCGGGCCTGACCGCCTGGGTGGTGGCGGCTGACAGCGGCGGCGCGGGACCGTCCCCCGCCGTGCTCAGGGATTT
>JBDSWH010000065.1:0-8024 GCA_039926785.1 Gammaproteobacteria bacterium | reverse complement strand
CTCCTGCGAGAAATTGACGTGATGGAGGTGGATGCCGAGGTCGGCGCAAACCCGGCGGGCATCCGCCAGGTCAGTGCCAGCCGTGCAGTATTCGT
Source organism: Gammaproteobacteria bacterium (assembly GCA_039926785.1). GTDB lineage: Bacteria > Pseudomonadota > Gammaproteobacteria > Steroidobacterales > SHZI01. Next base: position 7,929 of record JBDSWH010000065.1, on the reverse strand, counting down.
TGGCATCGTCCCAGTTGGTCATGTGCAGCGCTTCAACGTGATGCCCATCCTGCAACAGGCAGAGCGCCGCCACGGCGGAGTCAACGCCGCCGGACAGCGCAACAATTACACGTCGGGGATTAGCGCCGGCCATGGCGCAGGAGTCTAGCAGCGGGCGCGGACAACGCGGGAAGGGCCTTAGAGCACCGCGGCGCGCTGGGTCAGCTGGTCGACTGCCAGATCCTGGAAGAGGTCTACGGGGTAGCGAACGCCCCGTTCGAAGTCGTCAACGGCCCTCATCACCATCGGGCTGCGAAGCTGGCTGCTCCGGGCGACCAATTCCGTGCGGCTCAGCCAGAGCGCCCGTTCGATCCCGGCATCCAGCGCTCTCTTGTTGTCATGGCTGACACAGCGCCCGGCGAAAGTGACGCGCAGAAACGGATTGCGGCCGTCGTCACGCCCCAAGAGATAGATGCCGATAGTGGCCTCCGGGACAAAGGTCCAGGCGGTTTCCTCGAGTGCCTCGCGGATGACGGCGTCGGCAAGTGTCTCCCCTGGCTCCACGTGACCAGCAGGCTGGTTCAGGACGAGGCGGCCCGCGACGCGCTCCTCGACCATGAGAAAGCGGCCGTTCTGCTCGACGACGGCTGCTACCGTCAGCTCGGGGTGCAGGCCCGCGCGACCCGTTGTCAGCACGGGATGGCCCCGTGGCTAGACGCGCAGCTGCCGAAGCTCGCGCGAGGTCTCGGACGCTGCCCAGATTTCTTCGAAGAGGGACAGGTACCGGCGGGCGACGGCGGGTTCGTAGGTGTCGGCAATACCTTCCCACCGGGCGTGATTGATCCGGTACAGCAAGGCGACGTCATCGGCCAGCAAAAAGGCCTCGCGATGTTCCCGGTAGTCGTCATGAACATTGCGGAATTCAATATAGGTGTTCAGGCGCCGGCCCAGCCCGACCAGCCGGTTCCCGAGGCGGATGGTCCGCTGCGGATCCGAGATCAGCACACGGACTCGGGCAAAGCGCTTGGCCAGGACCAGTCGCTTCACGATTTCCAGGAATCTCTCGTGGTCGTAGACCCCGGGCTCGAAGTCCGGAGTGAGAATCGCGAGGCCCCGCCGCGCCACACTGCCGATCTCGATGGCCGCCGCGAGGGTGTCCTCCATGGTCGCAAGTACCCAGCGCCGGCCCTGGGTCCGCTCCGGCTGCTGGTCGTCTGGAGTGCTGCTGCTGGCCACGCCTGATTGTACGAAGCCTCGCCACGACTGAAGTGCCAACTCGATCACGTTTCGCGGTCCGAATCCGCCCTCAGTGCCGGCTCAGGGCTCCGAGTCGGCTGCCAGGCGGGCAAGGAGGGCGGCGTCGCCGGTATAACCCTCCGGGGTCAGCAATAGCAGCCGTTCCCTTTCCCCGGCCGGCAGGTCGAGATTCCGGAGGAAGGTGGCTAGGGATTCGCGGCTGATGGCCGAACCGCGAGTGAGTTCCTTCAGGCGCTCGTAGGCATCCGCGTGCCCATGCCTGCGCATGACCGTCTGCACCGCTTCTCCCAGAACCTCCCAGGACTGATGGAGTTCCTGCTGCATACGGGGCACGTCCGCCTCCAGCTTGCGGAGGCCTGTGAGGAGTGACTGGTTCGCCAGCATCGTGTGGCCGACCGCCACGCCCATGTTACGCAGCACGGTCGAGTCGCTCAGGTCCCGCTGCCAGCGCGAGACGGGGAGCTTTTCGGCGAAATGAGCCAGCAGCGCGTTGGCAATGCCGAGGTTGCCCTCGGCGTTCTCGAAGTCGATCGGATTCACCTTGTGGGGCATCGTGGACGAACCGACTTCGGAATCGACCTTCCGCTGACGGAAATAGCCTATGGAAATGTAACCCCACAAATCGCGCGCGAGATCCAGCAGGATCACATTGCACCGGATCAGGCAATGGCAGTACTCGGCAATCCAGTCGTGGGGTTCGATCTGGGTGGTATACGGATTCCAGACCAGTCCAAGCGACTCGACAAACCGGCGCGAGACGCCGGGCCAGCCGACATGGGGATAGGCAATTCGATGGGCGTTGAAGTTTCCCACTGCGCCATTCATCTTGGCCAGCGGCTCAACGCCCCGAAGCTGCTGCAGCTGGCGCTTGAGTCGCCACGCGCTATTGGCCAGCTCCTTGCCCATGGTCGTCGGGCTGGCCGGCTGGCCGTGTGTGCGGGCGAGCATGGAAGCGTCGGCCAGGCTGCGTGCCATGGAGTCGAGTACCGCCACGATCTGGCGGAAGTGCGGCAGCAGAACGTCGTCCCGGCCATGGCGGAGCATCAACGCATAGGCAATGTTATTGATGTCCTCGGACGTGCACGCGAAGTGAAGGAAGGGCCTGATCCGGCCAAAGTCGGCCCCCGATCCCAGACGCTCGGCAATGAGGTACTCCACGGCCTTCACGTCGTGATTGGTCCGGCGTTCGATATCTTTGACCTGGCGGGCATCGTCGGGACCGAACTCTTCTGCCAGCTTGCTCAGGACATCGTGCACGACGGGGGACAGCGGCCCGAGGCCATCGATCCCTGGCTCCTGGGCCAGGAACTGTACCCAGCGGACCTCGGTCAGGACGCGAAACCGGATCAGGCCATACTCGCTGAAGATCTCCCGCAGGGAATCTGTCTTCGCGAAGTACCGCCCGTCCAGCGGGGAAATTGCCGTCAGTGGTTCCCGGTCCATATCGGTCGCGAGGAAAAACCCTATAATTCAGCGCGGAAATGATACACCAACAAGGATGGCCGTCGTGGACTAAAGCAGTTCCGCGAGTGGCCCCCGGCAAGGATTCAGGAGAGTGCGAAATGGCTAGCAAGGGTTATCGCGTCGAACGGGACAGCATGGGTGAATTGCGGGTTCCCGAGCAGGCGCTGTGGGGTGCCCAGACGCAGCGGGCGGTGGACAACTTCCCGATCAGCGGCCTGCCGATGCCGCGCGGTTTCATCCGCGCACTGGGCCTCGTCAAATGGGCGGCTGCGGGCGCCAATGCCGAGCTTGGCCTGCTGAAAACCGGCAAGGCCGTCGCCATCCAGAATGCGGCACTCGAAGTGGCCGAGGGCAAGCACGACGCACATTTTCCGATCGACGTCTTCCAGACAGGCTCGGGCACCAGCTCGAACATGAATGCCAATGAGGTCATCGCGCGGCTGGCGACCAAAAAGCTGGGTTCTGAGGTCCATCCGAACGATGACGTCAACATGGGCCAGAGCAGCAATGACGTCGTTCCGACGGCTATCCACGTGAGTGCCGCGCTCGAGGTGTCCGAGGCACTGCTGCCCGCCCTGGCACACCTGCGTGAAGTCATTACGCAAAAGGCCAAGGACACTGACGACGTCGTGAAGACCGGGCGCACCCACCTCATGGACGCCATGCCGGTTCGCCTGAGCCAGGAGCTTGGTGGCTGGGCCCAGCAGATAGCGAACGCGGAGGCCCGCCTCAAGGATTGCCTGCCGCGGCTGACACGACTCGCGCAGGGGGGTACAGCTGTAGGGACGGGTATCAATGCCCATCCGAAGTTTGGCAAGAAGGTGGCGGTGCTGCTGGGCGAACAAACCGGCGTGAAGTTCGACGTGTCCCGGAATCTCTTCGAATCCCTGAGCTGCCAGGACACGGCCGTGGAGTTGTCGGGTCAGTTGCGGACCCTGGCCGTGGCCCTGATGAAGATCGCCAACGACCTGCGGTGGATGAACAGCGGACCGTTGGCCGGGCTCGGGGAGATCTCTCTGCCGGGACTGCAGCCGGGAAGCAGCATCATGCCGGGCAAGGTGAATCCGGTGATTCCGGAGGCGGTGGCGATGGTTGCCGCGCAGGTCATCGGCAATGACAGCACGATCGTCATTGCAGGCCAGTCCGGCAACTTTCAGCTCAACGTCATGCTGCCCGTCGTTGCCTACAACCTCAGCCAGAGCGTCCAGTTGCTGGCAAACGCGAGCCGCGTCCTGGCCGACAAGGCCATCGCCGGCTTCACGGTCAATCACGACAAGCTTGCGGAGGCGCTCGACCGCAATCCGATCCTCGTGACCGCGATGAATCCCGTGATCGGCTACGAAAAAGGCGCCGCGATTGCCAAGAAGGCCTATGCGGAGAAGCGGCCGATTCGGGAGGTCGCCGGCGAGTTGACGGACTTGTCCAGCAAGGAAATCGACCGCCTGCTCAATGCGAGGGACCTGACCAAGGGCGGCATAAAGTCCTGAAGTTCATTGTGGCAACCACGTGATCGAGGGACTGGTAAGGATTCTGAAGGGTACCCGCCCGCCGGATGACCTTCCGCGGGACGCGTTGGCACGCCTGCCGGCGGGGGTTGCGGCCCAGCTGTTTACGGTGCCGCTCATTCCGGCTGCCGTGCTCGTCGGGCTTGTCGCGCGCGATTCCGGGTGGGAGGTGCTTCTGACCCGGCGCACGGATCACTTGCGCGATCATCCGGGCCAGATCAGCTTCCCCGGGGGGCGACTGGAACCGGATGATGCCGGTCCACGTGGCGCCGCCATTCGCGAAGCGGGCGAGGAGGTCGGAATACGGCCGGAATTCATCGACGTCGTTGGCTACCTCCATCCTCACGCCGTGGTGACCGGGTTTGCCGTGTGTCCGGTAGTGGCCATCCTGCGTCCCGGCTTCCAGCTGGAACCCGACCCGACGGAGGTGGCCGAGATTTTCTTCGTGCCGCTCGACTACGTAGTAGATCCCGCCCATCTCAGGTTGAGCGAGCGAACGGTGCGGGGAGTGCGCCTGCCGGTCTACAGCTGCCAGTATGGTCCCCACCTCGTCTGGGGAGCGACGGCGCAGATTCTCAACACCCTCCGCGAAAGTATTCATGCCACAGGACGATAGGCGCGACGTCAAGGTCTTGCTCGACATCATGGCCACTTTGCGGGATCCCATCCGGGGATGCCCGTGGGACCGCGAGCAGGATTTCGGTTCGATTGCGCCGTACACCCTCGAAGAGGCCTACGAGGTCGCCGATGCCATCGACAGGGGCAACCTGCCGGAGTTGCGGGACGAACTCGGCGACCTGCTGTTCCAGGTGGTTTTTCACTCGCAAATGGCCAGTGAGCTCAAGGCCTTCGATTTCGGCGATGTGGTCGTGGCCATCAGCGACAAGATGGTGCGGCGGCACCCCCATGTCTTCGCGCAGGGAGACGTCGACTCCGCCGATCAACAGCAGGAGTCCTGGGAGGCGCTCAAGGCGGCGGAGCGGAATGCACGTGGCGGCGACTTATCGGTGCTGGCAGGGGTCGGCCAGGCGTTGCCTGCCCTGGTGAGGGCGGACAAGCTGGGCCGGCGCGCCGCCCGCGTCGGACTCGATTGGGGCGATCCGCACGGTGCTGCGGCGAAAGTCCGCGAAGAGCTCGACGAGCTGACGTCCGTGCTGACCAGCGGCGAGCGCGGGCCGATTCAGGAGGAAGCCGGTGACCTGCTGCTGGCCTGTGCCAGCCTGGTCCGTCACTGCCGTGTGGATCCCGAGGAGGCGCTGCGGCAAGCGTGCCGGAAGTTCGAGCAGCGCTTTCGGCGGATCGAAGAAGCCGTCAGGCTGCGGGGGCTGGAATGGTCAAGTCTCGATGCTGCGAAACTCGACAGCCTGTGGGAGGAAGCCAAAAGGCTGGAATAGTGGAGTCCTGCCACCAGTTTCCCGATTCCCGTCGCCCGGTCCCGTCTCCCGGTCCCGGAGGCCTTGTGGCATAGTCCTGTCGCATGACTGATGCCATCCCTGCCGCCACCTGGCATCCAGCCAGCTGGCTTGGTCGCGTAGCCGGCCAGATCCCGACCTACAGAGACCAGGACCGCGCGGGAGCGGTCATGGAGGCGCTCGCCCGCCTGCCACCACTCGTCACGTCCTGGGAGGTGGATGCCTTGCGCGAGCAGCTGGCGCTGGCGGCGGACGGCAAGGCGTTCGTCCTTCAGGGCGGCGACTGCGCCGAAACTTTTGACGACTGCCGGTCGGACGTCATCGTCAGCAAGCTGAAGATCCTGCTGCAGATGAGCGTGGTGATCATCTCCGGACTCAAGCGACCCGTGGTGCGAGTCGGCCGTATAGCCGGCCAGTACGCTAAACCCCGGTCTGCTGACACCGAGACGCGGACCGATCAGACCCTGCCGAGTTTCAGGGGAGACATCATCAACCGGAACGCCTTTACGGCTGCAGACCGCGAGCCCGATCCGGAACTCATGCTGCGCGCTTACGAGCGTGCCGGCCTCACCCTGAACTTCATTCGCTCGCTGATCGATGGAGGTTTTGCCGACCTCCATCATCCGGAGAACTGGGACCTCGATTGGGTCAGCCACTCACCGCTCGCCGACCAGTATCGCAACATGGTCAAGACGGTTGCCGACGGTCTCGACTTCTTCGAGAGCCTGACTGGGAAGTCGATCGACCAGGCCCGACGCGTGGATTTCTTTGCCTCCCATGAGGGTCTGCATTTGCCCTACGAGCAGGCGCAGACGCGATTCCTTGAGCGGCGGCAGGGATGGTACGACCTGACGACGCACTTTCCCTGGATCGGGGTGCGAACGAGCCAGCTCGACGGCGCGCATGTCGAGTTCTTCAGCGGCATCCGGAATCCGGTGGGCGTGAAGATCGGTCCGGAGGCCACCCCCGCACTGCTCCGCGGACTGGCTCGCGGCTTGAATCCCGGCAATCAGCCGGGCCGCCTCACACTTATTCACCGGCTCGGCGCCGGCCGGATCCGCCAGGTCCTGCCAGGCCTTATCGCTGCCGTGAACGAGGCCGGCGCCAAGGTGGTATGGATCTGTGATCCGATGCATGGCAATACGGAAACCGCCAGTTCGGGTCTCAAGACCCGCCGGCTGGAGAACATCCTTGGCGAGCTGGAAGCAGCCTTCGAGATCCATCGCGCGGCGGGCTCGCACCTGGGTGGCGTTCACCTGGAATTGACCGGCGAGCACGTGACAGAGTGTACCGGCGGCGCGCGCGGCCTCACGGACCTGGACCTGCGCCGGGACTACCGGACCCAGGTCGATCCGCGCTTGAACTACGAACAGGCGATGGAAGTCGCGATGCGGATTGCCAGTCATGGACGAGTCGTTTGACAGCAAGGCGTTCCTCTCCTCCCTGACGCACCGGCCGGGTGTGTATCGCATGCTTGCCAGCGAGGGGACGATCCTCTACGTCGGCAAGGCCCGGGACCTGCGGAAGCGCGTAGCCACGTACTTCGGCAGCAAGGCGCACCACCCGAAAACCCAGGCCCTGATGGCGCAGACTGATCGCGTCGAGGTCACGGTGACGGGCACGGAGCAGGATGCCCTTCTGCTGGAGCACAACCTGATCAAGGAGCACCGGCCCCGCTTCAACGTCCGCCTGGTCGACGACAAGAGCTACCCGTTCCTGGCCGTCACGGTGGGCGACGAGTGGCCCCGGCCGATGGTGATGCGGGGGGCCAAGCGCAAAGGCGTGCGCTACTACGGGCCCTTCGCTCACGCCTACGCCATCCGCGAGACCCTCGATCTCCTGCTGCGCACGTTCCCCCTGCGCACCTGCTCGGACAACAAGTTCAACCTGCACCAGAAGCAGGGGCGGCCCTGCCTCCTGTTCCACATCGAGAAGTGCTCGGGGCCCTGTGTCGGCGAGATCGACCGCGAGGCCTACCAGGTGCTGACCGACGAGCTGTTGGCCTTCCTGGACGGGGAGACCGACGACATCGTCAAGCGCCTCGAGCAGGAGATGCGGGAGGCGGCGTCCGAGCTGGAGTTCGAGCGGGCAGCCCGCCTCCGGGACCAGCTGGGCAGCGTCCGGAAGGCCATCGAACGCCAGCAGATGGTGGCCGAGCGCAACGAGGACTTCGACGTGCTCGGCTTGGCCGAGGACGAGCTGGAGGCCGCCGTGCAGGTCTTCTTCGTCCGACGGGGGAGGGTCGTGGGGCGCAAGGGCTTCATCGTCGACAAGGTCGAGGACCTGCAGCCCGGCGAGCTCATCGGCGACAT
>JBDSWH010000064.1:0-11475 GCA_039926785.1 Gammaproteobacteria bacterium | reverse complement strand
TTAACCCTGCCTCTGCTTGTGCCGGGGATCACTGCAGATCACCCGCACTACGCGCTTGCGACGAACGACCTTGCAGTTCCTGCAGATCTTCTTGACTGATGCCCGAACCTTCATAACGACTCCGTTCGCCAACTCCTAGCGGAGCTGGCCCGCCCGACCCACACCGCCGAAGTTGGCCTTCTTCAGCAGGCTCTCGTATTGATGGGACATCATGTGCGCTTGAAGCTGCGCCATGAAGTCCATGGTAACGACCACGATGATTAGCAGCGACGTGCCGCCGAAGTAAAAGGGGACGCGCCAGTAAAGGATCATAAATTCCGGCAGCAGACAGACTGCGGTGATGTAGATGGCGCCCCACACCGTCAGGCGGGTGAGCACCTTGTCGATGTATTCTGCGGTCTGCTGGCCGGGCCGGATGCCGGGGATGAATGCCCCACTCTTCTTCAGGTTGTCCGACGTCTCCCGGGAATTGAACACGAGCGCCGTGTAGAAGAAGCAGAAGAACATGATCAGCGCGGAATACAGCAGGATGTAAATGGGCTGCCCGGGCGACAGCTGTGCGGCAATATCCTGCAGCCAGCCGAAGCCCTCATTGGTCCCGAACCAGCTCGCGATGGTCGCCGGAAACAGGATGATGCTGGAAGCAAAGATGGGCGGAATGACGCCCGACATGTTGATCTTGAACGGCAGGTGACTGGACTGACCGGCGTAGACCCGCCGCCCCTGCTGGCGCCGCGCGTAGTTGACGGTGATCCGCCGCTGGCCGCGCTCCATGAAGACCACGAAGTAGGTAACCGCGACGATCAGGAGCATCAGGATCAGGGCGATGGCCGGGTTCATCTCGCCGGTGTTCACCAGCTCGAGGGTGCCGCCGATGGCTGCGGGCAGGCCCGAGATGATGCTGGACAGGATGATCATCGAGATGCCGTTGCCGATTCCCCGCTCCGTGATCTGCTCGCCGAGCCACATCAGGAAGATTGTGCCGGTGACCAGGGTGACCACGGCCGTGAACACAAAGCTGAAGCCGGGGCTGATCACCAGACCCTGGTTCTGCAGGGCGATCGCGGCGCCTAGCGACTGGACGAGTGCCAGCCCCACCGTGCCGAAGCGGGTGTATTGGGTCAGCTTGCGGCGGCCGGACTCGCCTTCCTTCCGCAGCTGGTTCAACTGGGGAATCACGATGCCGGCCATCTGCACGATGATGGAGGCGGAGATGTAGGGCATGACTCCGAGCGCGAAAATGCTGAGGCGCTTCAGGGCGCCGCCCGAGAACATATTGAACATCGCCAGGATGGTGCCGGACTGCTCCTGGAAGAAGCGCACCATGGCCGACGGATCGATGCCGGGAACGGGGATGAAGGTGCCCACGCGGTAAACAATCAGCGCGCCTGCCAGGAAGATCAGGCGCGCGCGCAGGTCGGCGAAGCGTGTTGCTTCGCCCAATGCTGCCGCCGGATTTGTCATGCCGCCCTTCGCCACGTTTGCGTTCCTATTCCTCGATGCTTCCGCCGGCCGCCTCGATGGCCTTGCGCGCGCCCGGAGTGACCTTGATGCCCTTGATCTTCACGGCCTTGTCGATCTTGCCGGAAGCGATGACCTTGGCCTTCTCAACGTCCCGGCCGACGATCTTGGCGGCCTTCAGGCTGTCCAGGTCGATGACGCCGCCCTTGACCAGCACCAGCTCATGCAGCCGGACTTCGGCCGTCGCCGCGAGCAGGTGTGACACAAAGCCGATCTTCGGCAGGCGCCGCTGGATCGGCATCTGGCCGCCTTCGAAGCCCACCTTGTGGTAACCGCCGGCGCGGGCCGACTGGCCCTTGTGGCCCCGGCCGCAGGTCTTGCCCTGACCGGCCGAACTGCCGCGTCCCACGCGCTTGCGCGCCTTGCGGGACCCGGGCTTCAGCGTATTGAGTTTCATGAACCTATAACCTCTGGAATCGACTAGGCCGACTCGATGCGCAGCATGTAGGCGATGCGATTGATCATGCCCCGATTTTCCGGCGTGTCAGCGACCACCACCGTGTGGTGCATGCGTCGCAGGCCGAGGCCGGACACGCATGCCTTGTGGCTGGCGAGGCGGCCGAACTTGCTCTTCACCAGGGTCAGTTGGACCTTGCCTGCGGTTGCCTTGGGCGCTGCCTTTGGAGCCGCCTTCTTTGCAGTTGCCATGATTTCAGCCCACCAGGTCCGCCAGGGCCTTGCCACGCTTCGCGGCAATGGCCTCGGGAGAGCGCATGTCCTGCAGGGCGTTCATCGTGGCACGCACCACGTTGATCGGATTGCGGGACCCGTAGCTCTTGGCCAGCACGTTGCGGACGCCGGCGCACTCGAACACAGCGCGCATCGCACCACCCGCGATAATCCCGGTACCGTCCGAGGCGGGCTGCATGTAGACGCGCGTGGCGCCATGGCTGCCCGACTGTGGGTAGAACAGAGTGTCCTTTTTCAACGGCACACTCTGCAGATTCTTGCGAGCCGCCTGCATCGACTTCTGGATGGCCGCCGGGACTTCCCGCGCCTTGCCATAGCCGAAGCCTACCTTGCCCTTACCGTCGCCCACGACCGTGAGCGCGGTGAAGCCGAACTGTCGACCGCCCTTGACGACCTTGGCCACGCGGTTAACGGCGACGAGCTTCTCGAGGTAGTCGTCACCCTCGCCTGAGCGTTCGGGAGCCATGCCTTCCTGTCTTCGCGCCACTGTCAGAACTCCAAGCCGTTTTCGCGGGCTGCCTCGGCCAATGCCTTGACGCGCCCGTGGTACTGGAACCCGGACCGGTCAAACGCTACGCGCGTAACACCGGCCGCCTTCGCCTTTTCGGCAATCGTCCGACCCACCATGGCGGCAGCGGCAATGTTGCCGGTCCCGTCCAGAGCTTCGCGCACGTCCTTCTGCAAGGTGGAAGCGGCGGCCATCACCGTACCGCCATCGGGGCCGATGACCTGCGCATAAATGTGTTGCGGGGTCCGGTGAATCGTCAACCGTGCCACGCCCAACTCGCGGATCTTGGCCCGGGAACGCCGGGCACGCCGCAGTCTGCTGTCTTTCTTGTTCATTGCGACCCGAAGTCACGATTGCCTGAGTCCGTCCGCCCTTACTTCGGGCTGCCGGACCGGGCGCAATCGCCTACTTCTTCTTCGCCTCCTTCAGTACGACCTTCTCACCCGAGTACCGGACGCCCTTGCCCTTGTAGGGCTCCGGCGGACGGTAACGGCGTATATCTGCAGCAACCTGGCCAACCCTGTGCTTGTCGGCCCCCTTGATGACGATCTCGGTCTGGCTCGGGGTATCAATCGTGATCCCGTCCGGGACGGCGAAGGCCACCGGGTGCGAGAACCCGAGCGTCAGATTCAGCTTCTTGCCCTGGGCCTGAGCCCGGTAACCGACGCCCACCAGCTCCAGCTTGCGCTCGAAGCCGTTTGATACGCCGTTCACCATGTTGGCGAGCAGGGCACGGGTAGTGCCGGCGACAGCCCGGTCACCCTGGGTCTCGGTGCGGCTGGTGATGTTCGCGGTGCCGTCGGCCACGTTGACCGCCACATGCGGGTGCAGCGTGAGGCTGAGCTCGCCCTTGGGGCCCTTCACGCGCACCTTCCCGCCGGTCTGGGTCAATTCGACCCCCTTCGGCAGCGGCACTGGCATCTTTGCAACTCTGGACATGGAGAATCCCTAAATCTGTTCGTCAGGAGACGATGCAGAGCACTTCGCCGCCATGGCCACCGGCCCGCGCGTCACGATCACTCATCACGCCAGCTGGCGTGGAGACGATGGCGATGCCCAGTCCACCCTGGATCTTCGGCAGCGCGTCCTTACCCCGGTAGATGCGGAGGCCGGAGCGGCTCACGCGCCGGATCTCGTCAATCACCGGACGGCCGTCGAAATACTTGAGTTCGATCGACAGCTCGCGCTTGTTGTTACCTTCATCGGTCGCCTGAAAACCCACGATGTAGCCCTCGTCCAGCAGGACCTTGGCAATCGCCTCCTTCTGGGTCGACGAGGGCATGGTCACGCTCGGCAGGGCCACCCTCTGGGCGTTCCTGATCCGGGTCAGCATGTCGGCAATCGGGTCCGAAAGACTCATGTTCGTGTACTCAGTCTGGTTAAGTCAGTGTCTGGTTTGGTCGTGCTGCCGTTGGTCGGGCCTGTGGCCCGCTTACCAGCTCGCCTTCCGCATCCCTGGGATGTTGCCGGCGAGGGTGAGCTCGCGCAGCTTGGTCCGGGAGAGGCCGAACTTCTGGTAGTACCCGCGAGAGCGGCCGGTGATCGAGCAGCGGCTGCGCATGCGGCTCGGGCTTGAGTCACGGGGCAGCGACTGCAGCTTGTCCAGGGCAGCCTGCTTGTCGTCGGGCCGGGCCTTCGGGCTGGTGATGACGGCCTTCAGTGCCGCACGCTTCTTGGCGTACTTCTGCACCAGCTTGGCGCGCTTCACATCCCGGAGAACCATCGATTTCTTGGCCATTGCGTGTGCCTTTGCGTATTGCGGGTAGGGCTACTTGCGGAAAGGGAAGTTGAAGGCTTCAAGCAAGGCACGGCCGCGGACGTCGTCTCCGGCGGTCGTCGTGATCGTGATGTCCATGCCCCGGATCGTGTCGATCTGGTCGTAGTCGATCTCCGGGAAGATGATTTGCTCCTGGACACCCATGCTGTAGTTGCCGCGACCGTCAAAGGACCGGCCATTCAGCCCCCGGAAGTCCCGGATCCGGGGCACCGCGATGCTGATCAGGCGATCGAGGAATTCCCACATCCGCTGCCGGCGAAGAGTGACCTTGCAACCCACCGGATAGCCCTCACGAACCTTGAAGGTGGCGATCGACTTGCGGGCCAGAGTGATCTGGGGCTTCTGGCCGGCGATGCGGGTCATATCCGCCACGGCCTTCTCGATGACCTTCTTGTCGGTAATGGTCTCGCCCACGCCCATATTGAGCGTGATCTTCGTGATCCGCGGCAGCTCCATGACGTTCTCGATGCCAAGCTGCTGCTTGAGCTTCGGGACGACCGTGCTTGCGTAGTATTCCTGCAACCGTGCCATAGCTTGTTCGCGATGCCGCTCAGGCATCCACGACCTCTTTGTTCGACTTGAAATACCGGACCTTGCGGCCGTCCTCGAGCGTTCTGAAGCCGACCCGGTCGCCCTTGTCGGTCGTCGTGTTAAGAAGCGCCACATTGGAGATGTGCAGTGACATCTCCTTCTCGACGATGCCCCCCTGCAAACCCTTGGCCGGATTTGGCTTCTGGTGCCGCTTGACGACGTTGACGTTCTCGACCCAGACGCGCTCACCGTCGATGCGCGTCACCGCGCCCTTACGGCCCTTGTCGCGGCCCGTAATGACGATCACCTGGTCGTTTTTTCTGATTCGGTTCATCTCTGCCCACTCACAGCACTTCGGGTGCCAGGGAAATGATCTTCATGAAATTTTCGTTGCGCAGTTCCCGGGTCACTGGCCCGAAAATGCGCGTGCCAATGGGCTCCAACTTGTTGTTGAGGAGCACTGCGGCGTTGCCGTCGAAGCGGATCACCGAGCCATCGGGCCGGCGGACGCCCTTGCGGGTGCGCACGACGACGGCGTTGTAGACCTCGCCCTTCTTGACCTTGCCCCGGGGAATCGCGTCCTTGACGCTTACCTTGATGACATCGCCGACCGACGCATAACGCCGGCGCGTGCCACCCAGCACCTTGATGCACATCAATTGCCGGGCACCGCTGTTATCGGCGGCCGCAAGGTAGGTTTGCATCTGAATCATGTTCGTTTCCCGGTAATGGCAGTCTTAGACGACAGCCTTGCCCGACTCCTCAGAACGCCGGATGACCTCGACCAGCCGCCAGGCCTTGCGCTTCGAGTAGGGCCGGCACTCCGTGATCGAGACCAGATCACCTTGTCTGGACGTGTTGCCCTCATCGTGGGCCAGCAGCTTGGTGGTGCGCCGCACGTACTTGCCGTACTGGGGGTGCTTTACCAGCCGCTCGACGACCACCGCGATGGTCTTCTGCATCTTGGTGCTGACGACGGTACCGGTCAGCGTCCTGACGGTCATTTGGCCGGTGCTGGTCGCTGTCGTGGTCATGCTGCGCCTTTCTTCTGCCGGGTCTGCTCGTTGAGCAGCGTCTTGATCCGCGCGATGTTCTTGCGGACCTTGTCGAACTGGTCCGGACGGCTCAGCTGGCCCGTGGCCCGCTGCATCCGGAGATTGAACTGTTCCTTGCGCAAGCCGAGGAGCTCTTCCGTCAGCTCTGACTCGGACTTCTTTCGCAGGTCGTTAGGTTTCATCGGCTTTTCTCTGCTAGATGGCGTGACGGGTGACGAAAGTCGTGCCAACCGGCAACTTTGACGCCGCGAGACGGAACGCTTCCCTCGCAATCTCTTCGGTGACGCCCTCCATCTCGTAGAGGACGGTACCCGGCTGCACGAGGGCCACGTAAAACTCGACGTTGCCCTTGCCGCTGCCCTGTCGGACTTCGAGAGGCTTGGCGGTCACCGGCTTGTCCGGAAAGATGCGGATCCAGACCTTGCCGCCGCGCTTCACGTAGCGCGTCATCGCGCGCCGCGCCGCCTCGATCTGGCGGGCCGTCAGCCGGCAGCGGTCGGTCGCCTTCAGTCCGTATTCGCCAAAGGCCACGGTGTTTCCGCGCTGTGCAAGACCGCGGTTGCGGCCCTTGAACTGCTTGCGAAACTTGGTTCGCTTGGGTTGCATCATGGGAGCGATTCCTTAGCGGGCGGCCGGTGCTGCAACTTCTTCCGCCGGCGCCTCCTGCTGATCGAATACCTCGCCCCGGAAGATCCAGACCTTGACGCCGATGACGCCGTAGGTGGTCTGGGCCTCGGAGAGGGCATAGTCCATGTCGGCCCGGAAGGTGTGCAGGGGCACGCGACCCTCGCGGTACCACTCGGTGCGGGCGATCTCGCCGCCGTTCAACCGACCGGCCACCTGGACTTTGATGCCCTGGGCACCGAGCCGCATGGTGTTGGTGACGGACCGCTTCATGGCCCGGCGAAACATCACGCGCCGCTCGAGCTGCTGGGCAATGCCGTCGGCCACGAGCTGGGCGTCGAGTTCCGGCTTTCGGATCTCGGCGATGTTGATGCGCACGTCGTTCAGGCTCATCTTCAGGAGCTTGGCAACCTGGTTGCGCAGGCTCTCGATGTCCTCGCCCTTCTTGCCGATGACAACACCCGGCCGCGCCGTGTGGATTGTGATGTGGGCCTTCCGGGCCGGACGCTCGATCTGGATCTTGCCGACCGAGGCCTCCTTGAGCTTCTTCTTCAGGAACTCACGAACGCGGAAGTCTGCATCAATGTACTTGGGGAACGTGCGGGAGTCGGCGTACCACTTGGACGCCCAGTCCCGGGTGATCCCCAGGCGAATGCCGATCGGATTGACCTTCTGACCCATGGTTACTCGTCCGCAACGTGAATGGTGATGTGGCTGCTGCGCTTCTGCCGGGGCGAGGCGCGGCCCTTGGCCGATGCCTTGAACCGACGAAGGCTCGGCGCTTCGTTGACAAAAACCGTGGCCACCTTGAGCTCGTCGATGTCGGCGGCGTTGTTGTGCTCGGCATTGGCAATCGCCGAGTCGAGCACCTTCTTTACCAGGCCCGCGCCCTTCTTGGGCATCAGGTCAAGAATCTGCTTGGCATTCGCGACCGACTTGCCGCGAATCGCATCGGCAACGAGCCGACACTTCTGCGGCGAGATCCGGGCGTACTTCAATGTGGCTGATACCTGCATCGTCAGATCCTCAACCCGCCGGCGCTTCGGCGGCCTTGGTCTTCTTGTCGCCCGAATGCCCCTTAAAGGTACGGGTGACCGCGAACTCGCCAAGCTTGTGACCGACCATGTTCTCGGTGATCAGCACCGGAATGTGGTCGCGACCGTTGTGAATGGCGATCGTCAAGCCGACCATCTCGGGAAGAATCATCGAACGCCGCGACCACGTCTTGATGGGCCGGCGATTGTTGGTGCCCACCGCCTGCCGGACCTTGTTGGCCAGGTGCAGGTCGACGAACGGTCCCTTTTTGATTGAACGCGCCACGTTTCAGATTCCTTGGTCGGTTACTTCTTGTTGCGCCGGCGCACGATCATGCTCGCCGTCCGCTTGTTGCGGCGGGTCTTGTAGCCCTTGGTCTTGATGCCCCACGGCGTCACTGGATGCCGGCCGCCCGAGGTTTTGCCTTCGCCGCCGCCGTGCGGGTGGTCGACCGGATTCATGGCAACGCCGCGGACCGTGGGGCGGATGCCCCGCCAGCGCTTGGCGCCCGCCTTGCCGTACTTCCGCAGGTTGTGCTCCTCACGACCCACTTCGCCAATCGTGGCGCGGCACTCCACGTGGACCTTGCGCATCTCGCCGGAGCGGAGGCGGACCGTGGCGTAGAGGCCATCACGAGCGACGATCTGGATACTGCTGCCCGCAGCGCAGGCGATCTGCGCGCCCTTGCCGGGCTTCAGCTCGACAGCGTGGACGAGCGTACCCACCGGGATGTTCCGGAGCGGCAGCGCGTTACCATTCTTGATCGGGGCATCCCGCCCGGAGATGACGGAATCACCGGCGGCAAGACCCTTGGGCGCAATGATGTAGCGGCGCTCGCCATCGGCGTAGAGCAGCAATGCGAGATGGGCGCTGCGATTCGGATCGTATTCGATCCGCTCGACCTTGGCGGCGATGCTGTCCTTGTCGCGGCGGAAGTCGATGAGGCGATAGAGGCGCTTGTGGCCACCGCCCTTGTGACGTGTGGTGACCCGGCCGTGGTTGTTGCGGCCAGTGCTGCGCTCGAGGTGCGTGACCAGAGGCGAATGCGGCGCGCCCTTGTGCAGGTTCGGCGTCGTCACCTTGACGACGAACCGCCTGCCCGGCGACGTTGGTCTGGTTTGCTGAAGTGCCATGAGTACTCTCGGGTAGGTCTTGGCGAACTATTCGGCGCCGAGGAATTCGATGTCCTGGCCTTCGGCCAGGGTAACGTAAGCCTTCTTCCAGTCCTGCCGCCGGCCCGGGCTGCGGCCGAACCGCTTCGCCTTGCCCATGCAATTGACGGTCTGGACCGCGGTGACCTGCACGTCGAACATCAGCTCGACCGCTCGCTTCACGTCGGACTTGTCGGCATCGCGGCGCACCTTGAACACAAACTGCTTCAGGCGCTCGGCGATCCGGCTGCTCTTCTCCGAGAGGTGGGGACCCACCAGCACCGACATCAACTTCTCATTGCTCATGCGGGCAGCCAGGGAGCTCCCGGTCTTGTCGGTACCGGTCTTCGCCCGGGCCGGCGCCTTGGCGACCTTGGCCTTGGCCTTGGCCTTGACCTTAACCCTGACGGCCTTGGCCTTGGCGGGCGATTTCTTGGTGGCCTTCTTGGCGGCTTTTTCGGCAGTTTGGGTGGCGGCTTTTTCCGTCATGACAAGCGCTCTGCGACGGCCTTCAGTGCGCCCGAGGTCGCCAGGACCTTGCCAAAGCGCACCAGGGAGACGGGATTCAGTTCGCGCACGTCGAGGACCTCGACCGACGGCAGGTTGCGGGCGGACAGGCGCAGGTTCTCCTGACCCTCCTCCACGAGAATCAGCACCCGGCCCAGGTCGAAACCGTCCAGGTACTTCACCAGATCCTTGGTCTTGGGCTTCTTCATCTCGATGGCATCGACAACGACCAGCCGGTCCTGACGCACCAACTCGGAGAGGACCGACCGCATTGCGGCCTGGTACATCTTGCGGTTGACCTTCTGGGTGTAGTCCCGGGGCTTGGCGGCGAACGCACGCCCGCCACCGACCCAGATGGGACCGCGGGTGGTACCCGCGCGAGCCCGGCCGCTGCCCTTCTGGTTGAAAGGCTTCCGGCCGCCACCGCGCACTTCGGCGCGGGTCTTCTGGGCCTTGGTACCGGCGCGTCCACCCGCCATGTAGGCAGTGACGACCTGGTGAATCAGGGCCTCATTGAACTTGGCGCCGAAGGTGTCATCTGACACTTCGAGGCTGCCGCCACCCTGGATTGCAAGCTTCATGGGAGCCTCAGCCCTTCCTCTTTCTGCGAACCTTCGCCGCCGGCTTGATGACGACATGGGAACCCGCGTGGCCGGGCACGGCACCCTGGATCAGAAGCAGGTTGCGGTCCTTGTCGACCCGCACCACCGCCAGGTTCAGCGTGCTACGGGCTACGTTGCCCATGTGCCCCGACATGCGCTTGCCCTTGAATACGCGCCCGGGCGTTTGACGCTGGCCGATGGAACCCGGTGCCCGGTGCGACACCGAGTTACCGTGCGTGGCATCCTGGCTCTGGAAATTGTGGCGCTTGATGGTGCCGGCGTAGCCCTTGCCGATGGTGGTGCCGCGGACATCAACCAGCTGGCCGGCCGAGAAGGCCTCGACAGTAATCTCGGACCCTGCCGGGTGGGCGCCCGCCTCTTCTGCGTTGACCCGGAACTCCCACAGGCCCTCGCCCGGCTCGGCGCCGGCCTTGGCGTACTGGCCCGCCAGGGCCTTGTTGATGCGGGAAAGCTTGACGCTGCCCGTCGTGACCTGCACCGCAGAATAACCGTCGGTGTCGGTGCTCTTGACCCGTGTGACCCGGTTCGGGAACGCCTCGATGACTGTCACGGGTATTGATGCGCCGTCTTCCGTGAAGACCCGCGTCATGCCGCGCTTACGTCCTACTAGCCCGATAGCCATGCCTGCTTCCTGTCGGTATTCCTGCTTGCCGCAAGCCGCGCAACCCGATGCGTACCTGCTGCTGCCTATGAATCCTGCGCGGACACGGCCAGCCCCAGACAGTGGGGAGGCCTGATTCCGTCGGAGACTCCCGAACCCCTTGACCTGTCGAAGTTCTTTCGAAGGGCCGTTCAGCTGGCCGGATCGTCGTGCTCTCGTTGAGCAGTCGGCCGGCAGGCCCTACGGCGGGTTCGCTTTATTTAGTGCCCTGATTCGTGCCTTGTTTCGGGTCTTTTGCAGTGCTTGGCGCACTAAAAAGACCGCACAGGACACTCTGCGGAGCCGGTTAGTATAACAGCGTATTCGCCGAGTTCAATTTGCTAGTTGAGCTTGATCTGGACGTCCACGCCGGCCGGCAATTCCAGTTTCATGAGCGCGTCCACCGTCTTGTCGGTGGGCTCCACGATATCCATCAGGCGCTTGTGGGTCCGGATTTCGTACTGGTCCCGGGCATCCTTGTCCACGTGGGGGGACGTCAGGACTGTAAAGCGCTCGATCTTGCTCGGCAGCGGAACCGGGCCCCGGACCTGGGCGCCCGTGCGCTTGGCCGTGTCGACGATCTCCTTGGCGGAATTGTCGATCAGGCGATGATCAAAGGCTTTCAGGCGGATCCGTATATTCTGACTCTTGGCCATGTGTATGTCCTTGAATTAATTGAGAAGTCGTATCGCGGCTGAAGCCGCTCCTACCGTCCTACTTGATAATCTTGGCCACGACCCCGGCGCCGACGGTCTTGCCGCCCTCGCGGATGGCGAAGCGCAGGCCGTCTTCCATGGCGATCGGGTTGATCAG